>JAZLKE010000001.1:0-34331 GCA_045597505.1 Clostridia bacterium
GCAAGTGGTTTGGTCGGTTACAGTTGTGGGATACGCACTGGCTGGGTATATAGTTGCAGTGAGGACGGAGAGAAGTGGGGGGCTAGTTCTGAACGAAAATGTCGAAGACATTTGAAGTTCAACACCGCTAGGTGTTATAACAAGTGGAGCAAAGCGTAACGAGTTATCTGACATGGTTTGCAAAAAAAAAATTGAGAAAACCATGGCAGATAGAGTAAACACGAATGCGACAGATGAACAGTGAACACTGAACAATAAATGTAAAAAACATAAATTCCGAAAATAAATTATTTTACATAAAACCAATTTAATGTTAATAAATCTCTATTATGATTTATTTTGTTCGCCATGGTCGTACCGATGATAACGAAAATAAAATTATTTCCGGTCAAAAAAATGTACCCTTAAATGAACACGGTGTGGCGCAAGCCCAAGAAACCGCCGAATATTTGAAAGATATTAAATTCGCGGCTTGCTATTGTTCGCCATTGATGCGTGCGAGTCAAACTTGCGAAGCCATCATGCAGTATCATAAACACTTAAAACCAATTTATGACGACCGCTTGAAAGCCCGCTATTACGGTAAGGTCGAAGGTCAAAACGAAGCTACAATTACTTTTAACCGCTGGCAAGTCGGAACTTTTGACCGCGAAACCGCGGAATTAGAATTGGAAACCATTGAAGACCTTTATAATCGTGTCGCCGACCTTTTTGATGAAATTTTGAAAAAGTATCCCAAGAAAAATGTTTTGGTGATTGGTCACAGCTGTATTGGTCGTGTGGCGGCGGGGTATTTTAATGGTATTCCCGCGGATAAAGATTTTTCGGCCTTAAAAGTTCCAAATGCTAAGGTTGTAATGTTTGATAAATGATTGCTTTTATTTTAATTTTGTTGTAAGATAATAATCACTGATTTATCAATCGAAAACCACTTGATTAAGGGGAAATTTATCCTTATCTTGTGGTTTTTTGTATTTTTTGACCACAACATGTAGTGATTTTTTGTTGACAAACGCGAATTATATGCTATATATAATTTGTAAGGTCGCGCAAAGCGGGATTAAAAGGAAGAAAACATGCAAATCGTAAAACGAAACGGAAAAATTGTTGATTTTGATGCTGAAAAAATTAGAGTTGCCATTAAAAAGGCTAACCGAGAAGTAGAAGAAAACGATCAGGCGACCGACGAAGAAATCGAAAAGATTTTGGATCATATTAAAGGTTTGAAAAAGAAACGTTTTTTAGTAGAAGATATTCAAGATATCATTGAAGAACGTTTGATGATGTTTGGTCATTATGATTTGGCGAAACGCTATATTGTTTATCGTTATACACATGAATTAGTTCGTCAAAGTAACACGACGGATAAATCAATTAAGGAATTGATTGACGGCGAAAGCGAATATTGGAATACCGAAAACTCCAATAAAAATGCGCGTGTTGTTACAACGCAGCGTGACTATATCGCGGGAATTACCAGTACGGATATTACGCGTCGTTTCTTGTTGCCACGTCACATCGTGACAGCACATGACGAAGGTATTATCCATTTCCACGATGCCGATTATTTTGCGCAAAACGCATTGCATAACTGTGACTTAGTTGATTTGGATGATATGTTAAACCATGGTACCAATATCAATGGCGTCATGATTGAACGTCCGCATCGCTTCTTGACAGCGATGACAATTGCGACTCAGTTAATTACGGCGGTTTCTTCCAGTCAGTACGGCGGGGAAACAATTACGTTAACTCACTTGGCGCCGTTTGTGCGTGACAGTTACAACCGCCACTTGAAACGCTATCAAGAACGCGGCTTATCCAAAGAGCAATGCGTTAAGTTTGCCGAAGAAGATTTGAAGAAAGAAATTACCGACGGTGTTCAAACTTTCCAATACCAAGTTAACTCCATGACAACTACCAATGGTCAAGCGCCGTTCTTGTCGGTTTGTATGTACTTGGGCGAAACCGAAGAATACAAAAAAGAGTTAGCGATGATTATTGAAGAGTTCTTACACCAACGTATAAAAGGTATGAAGAATGAAAAGGGCGTTTACATTACGCCAGCTTTCCCGAAATTGTTGTATGTTTTGGAAGAAGCGAATATGAACCCGAATGGTGAATATTATTATTTGACGCAACTGGCTGCCGAATGTACCGCCAAACGTATGGTGCCAGATTATATTTCGGAAAAGATGATGAAACAATTGAAGATTGACGCCAACGGTAACGGACAATGTTATCCTTGTATGGGTTGTCGTTCATTCTTGACACCGTATGTAGATAAGCAGGGTAAACCTAAATATTACGGTCGTTTCAACCAAGGTGTGGTTACCATTAACTTGGTTGATGCCGCGTTGTCGTCCGAAAAAGACATGGACAAGTTTTGGAAGATCATGGACGAACGTTTGGAGCTTTGCCACGAAGCGTTACAAATTCGTCATGAACGTTTGGCGAAGGCTACCAGTGATGTGGCGCCGATTTTGTGGCAGCATGGTGCTTTGGCGCGTTTGAAGAAGGGCGAAAGTATCCATGAATTATTGCATGGTGGTTATTCGACAATTTCGTTGGGTTATGCTGGTTTGTATGAATGCGTAAAGTATATGACGGGACACAGTCATACTGACGGTGGCAAGGGTAAGGAATTTGGTTTGGCAGTGTTGCAACTTTTGAATGATAAATGTAAACAATGGAAAGCGGCGGAAAATATTGATTACAGTGTTTATGGTACACCGATTGAAAGTACAACCTATAAATTTGCCAAGAACTTGAAACGCCGTTTCGGTGAAATTAAAGGTATCACGGACCGTAACTATATCACGAACTCTTACCATGTACCAGTCTTTGAAGAAATTGATGCGTTCTCTAAATTGAAATTGGAAAGTGAATTCCAACGTTTAAGTCCAGGTGGTGCAATCTCTTACATCGAGGCCCCGAACTTAACCAATAATTTGGACGCCGTAATGGAAGTTATCCGTTTCATTTATGACAACATTATGTATGCGGAAATTAACACAAAGTCTGACTACTGCCAACAATGTGGGTATACTGGCGAGATTTTGATTGATAATGATTTGGAATGGTATTGTCCGAACTGCGGTAACCGCGACCATGCTAAATTGAACGTGGCGCGTCGTACTTGCGGTTACATTGGCACCAACTTCTGGAATAAAGGTCGTACCCAAGAAATTAAAGAGCGTGTTTTGCACTTGGATAATAAGGATGCCTAATGCGTTACAATAAGATTCGCAAAATGGATATTGCTGACGGACCTGGTGTGCGCGTGTCGATTTTCTTACAAGGCTGCACGTTCAAATGTCCTGGTTGCTTTAATCCAGAAACTCACGACTTTAACGGTGGCAAAGAATTTACGGCGGAAACTTTACAGCAATTACTGACCTTGTGTACTGCTGATTATGTTAAAGGTTTGTCGATTTTGGGTGGGGAACCGTTACATCCGCAAAACATCGCAGGTACCATTGAAATTGCTAAAGCCTTCAAACAACAATTTCCAAATAAAACCATTTGGCTGTGGTCAGGTTATTTATTTGACCAAGTAGTCGATAAAAATATTTTCAACTACATTGATGTGATGGTGGACGGTCAGTTTAAGCAAGAACTGAAAAATCCGATGTTGAAATATTGCGGTTCGTCCAATCAACGTGTAATTGATGTGCAAAAAAGTTTGACCGCTAAACAAGTTGTCTTGTGGTAAGACTAAGGAGGAATCAATGAAATTCAAAAAAACAACTAAACACAACAAAGTTTTAACCACGCCAATTCGAATTAAAAAATTGGATCCGCGCGCTAAGGTGCCGACCTATGGTTCGTTGTGCGCAGCTGGTGCGGATTTGTATGCGATTTTGGATGAACCAGCAACTTTGGCTCCGCATGAAACTAAATGTATTTCCACTGGTGTTTCTTTTGAAATTCCAGCTGGTTTGGTTGGTTTAGTTTTTGCACGCAGTGGTTTGAGTTGTAAACATGATTTAGCGCCTGCCAATAAGGTTGGTGTGATTGATGCTGATTACCGCGGGGAAGTGATGGTGTTCTTACATAACCACGGTTCGCAACCGCGTACTATTCAAAACGGTGACCGTATCGCGCAAATGGTTTTCATGCCATATATTCAAGCCGAATTTATTGAAGCCGATGAATTAAGCGATACCATACGTGGTACGGGAGGCTTTGGTCATACTGGTCGTTAAGTTCTCGTCATGTAGCACTTGCATATAATTAAAATAAAGTATATAATTTAATTTATGGCAGTTTTAGAGACGATTAAAACGATTGGCGATTTGGTACCCGAAATCCAAAATTTAAGGGCGCGTTGTCGTCAAGCTTGTGGCGAGTTGGAAGTTCGTTTGGTCGACCTGCGCCAAAAAGCCAGTGATAACTTGAAGAAGCAAGAAGATGAGGCGCGCCAAAAAATTAACCAAGAAAAATATGCTGAACTGATTAAACAACGCGAAGCCGAAAAACTTCGCGCGGAAAAATCTTTTGACGATAAAGTTGCGGGTAAGAAGGTCGCAAATAATGTGCAACCAAATAAACCAGTTGCACCAGTAACGCCGACAACGACAGCCGAAGCACCGCGTAAATACCAAAGGTCAAGTTTTACTTTTGGTCGTCCTGGTGAACCAGATACCAGTATGCAACACGCGAAAAAACCAATGCCATTCAATCGTGAACAACGTCAACATGGTCAACACCCTATGGGCGCACGTACTGCGAATGGACAACGCCCGGGCAAACCCATGCGTACTTGGACACCTGGTCAAGCGACCGCTAATGGTTACGGTGCTAAACACCCAATGGGTGGTGCGCCACGTCCCAATGTTGGTACAACGGGGGCGCGCGTTGGTGCGGGGTTCTTGCCTCGTCCGACCGAAAAATTTATGCCCAAAGCCAATACGTTTGATAATAAGCGCAAGGGTAAAAGCCATGCCAACGGCGAAGAACGTAGTACTATGGATCGTCGCGCATTATTGCGTCGTGGCATTATTGAAGAACAAGAAATTGAAGAACGCATGTTGACCCGTGTTTTCCGTACCAAAAAGAGTAAGGAAAACGACACCAAGGTCAAGGTTGAAAAATCCAATATTGTGGTGATTGATGGCGACGATTTGACCATTAAAACTTTATCGGAAAAAATCGGTAAACCAGTCAACCAAATTATTAAGCAATTGATCGTCTTAGGTGAAATGTGCACCATCAATAGTGTGATTGATTTTGATACTGCGGCTTTGGTTTCTGATGAGTTTGGAATTAAATTGGAACGCAGTAACAAAAAGACTTCGGAAGAAATTGTGACTGCAATGCACAAAATTGATGAAACTGATGAAAACTTGCAACCACGTCCACCAGTGGTTACTGTTATGGGACACGTTGACCATGGTAAAACAACTTTGTTGGACCGTATTCGTCATAGTTCGGTGGCGGCTGGTGAAAGTGGTGGTATTACCCAACACATCGGTGCTTACCAAGTTGAAGTTGCGGGTAACCGCAAAATTACCTTTATGGATACACCAGGGCATGCGGCATTTGATAAGATGCGCGCCCGTGGTGCTAAGATTACCGATATCGCGGTTTTGATTGTGGCGGGTGATGATGGTGTCATGCCACAAACCGTGGAAGCCATTCATCATATTCAAAACCAAAATTTGGCGATGATTGTTGCGGTAACCAAATGCGATAAACCAGAATTTAATCTTGACCGCGTGCGTACCCAATTAAGCGAATACAACATCATTGGTGAAGAATGGGGTGGCAACACGATGATTATGCCAATTTCTGCGGTTACTGGCGAAGGCGTGGATAAATTATTGGAAATGATCTTGTTGTTGGCGGATATTAACAACTACCGCGCCAACTATGATAAAGAAGCTAGTGGTGCCATTATTGAAGCTAAAATGGATCCGACCCGTGGTGCAGTGGTCACAATCTTGGTACAAAATGGAACCTTGAAAATTGGTGATACTTTGTTAGCGGGGACCACCAGTGGTAAAGTCCGTGCCATGAAAGATGACCGCGGTCGCGTAATTAAGACCGCAACCCCAGGTATGCCGGTTCAAGTTATCGGTTTCAACGAAGTACCTAATGCGGGTGCCGATGTATATGTCGTTGACGAAAAATTAACCAAGCAAGTTGTTTCGGAACGTAAAAACAAAGAAAAAATTATGAAAGCTGGTATGGGTAAATCTTTGACTGATTTTGACCCGTTGGCTGCCATGAAGGATACTGATAAGAAACAATTGAACATTATTTTGAAAGCTGACGTTTCTGGCAGTTTGGAAGCCATCGAACAAACCTTAGCAACAATTCAAAGTGAAGAAGTCCACGTGAGCGTCATTTCCAAAGGTGTGGGCGCTGTTAATGATAATGATTTGGATTTGGCTTCGGTTACCAATGCTTTGGTGGTTACTTTCAATGTTAAGACCAGTTCAATGATTCAAAAGAATGCTGATCGTTTGAAAGTTAAAATTTATCCGTTTACGGTAATTTATGAATTGTTTGATTTTGTAACCGAACAAATGGTGCGCTTGTTTACTCCGCAATTTGAAACCGAACATTATGGTAAAGTCGAAGTGCGTGCTTTGTTCAAAAGCTCGGCGGCTGGACAAATTGCTGGTTGCCACGTGTTGGAAGGTAAAGTCATGCGCAATGCCACTGTGATTTTGTTGCGTGGTAAGACCGAGGTTGGAAAATATCAAATTGAAAGTTTGAAGATTAAGACCGACGACCAAAAAGAAGTTTTGAAAGGTGCGGACTGTGGTATTAAATTGAAAGACGCGCCCGAACTTAAAGTTGGCGATGTGTTTGATGTTATTGGTGAAAAACAAATGCCAATTATCTTCAACGGCAAGGAGTACAAATTCTAAGATGAAAAGCATTGCCAAGGAACGCATCAACGCGGATTTATATCGTGCGTTGTCCAACATTTTAATGACTAAGGTCAATCACCCAGCTTTACGCGGTGCGACAATTTTACGTACTGAATTGAGTGCGGACGGCAGTGTTTGTGACGTTTTCGTGACTGACCATTTGGCGGAATTCCGTCAAGCCACAGGCTTCTTCCGTACCGAAGCCGCCAAGGTAGTTAATTTACGTCGTATGCCGCGTTTGGTTTTTATTCAAGACAAAGGACAAGAAAACGCAGACCGCGTCAATGAATTATTGGCACAACTTGCAAGAGGTGATAAAAAATGACAAAATTAGTAAGCGAAGTCGAAAATATTAAAAAAATGATCAACCATGCGCAAAACATCGCGGTGGTGGGACACCATAATCCAGACGGTGACTGTATCGGTTGCTGTGTGGCGATGTCTTTGTGGTTGGAAAGCAAAGGTAAAACTGTTTCCATTTTTGCGGACGGCGATATCCCAGAAAAGTTTTTTTACATGGATAAAGTTAAAACATTTAACGCGCATCCTGAAATTGAACATTTCGATTTGTTGATTGTTTTGGATTTAAGCGATTCAAAGCGTTTAGGTGTTTGGGGTGATTTACCGTCCAAGTCCGACAAGGTTGTGGTAATTGACCACCATATTAAACCCATGTTTAAAGAAGCCGATATTTTAATTGATATGCCCCAATATGCCAGCTGTGGCGAAATTATCTATGAGTTGTTTGAGTTGTTAAAAGCCAAAATTACTTTTGATATGGCGACTGCATTGTATACTAGTATTATTTGCGATACGGGTTGCTTCCTGTTTTCCAACACGACCGCAAATACTCACCATGTTGCGGAAGCCTTAATGACGAAATATAAAATTGATATTGAAACCATCAACTTCAAAAATTTCCGTGCGTATGACCGTTGCGTGATTCCAGTTGTTACCTATGTTTTGAAGAATATGGAATTTGAATTTGGCGGTCGTTTGTCAATTTCGGTCTTACCGTATAAATTAGTTAAAAAATGGAATTTGAATTACGAATCGCGTCACGGCTTGTTCAAATATGCAACCGATGCGAATGGTGTTATTTGCAGTATTTTCTTGACCGAATTATCCAAGGGGGAATTTAACGTTTCTTTGCGCAGTTTGGGCGATATTGATGTTGCTAAAATTGCACAAAAATTAAATGGTGGTGGACACCGTAACGCCAGTGGGGCAACTTATAAAGGTCAATTAAAAGATTTGAAACGTATCTTGGTGGCTGAATTTGGAAAGGTGCTTTAATCAATTGGACGGTATCATTAACCTTTGCAAACCGCGTGGCATATCTTCGTTCCGCGCATTGTCAATCGTGAAGCGCCGTTTGAAATTAAAAAAAGTGGGACATTTGGGAACTTTGGATCCCAACGCTTGCGGTGTCTTGGTTTTACTTTGTGGACGTGCGACCAAGTTGACTAACCAATTACATGCACCAACCAAGGTATATCGTACTTTGTTACTTTGGGGCGAAGAAACCGACACGTTAGACAGTGAGGGGCAAGTTATCGCGACCAGTACTGTCATTCCAACCGATGAACAAATTAGAGCAATTTTACCTAGCATGGTCGGTGAAATTCAAATTCTAGTACCCAAATTTAGCGCGGTACATATCGATGGAAAACGTGCTTACGAATTGGCGCGCCAAGGTGTAGATTTTGTGCCACCGACCAAAACGGTCATGGTTAACCGCTTTGAATTATTGGACAACTCACAATGTGAACGTGATTTAGCTGATTTAGATGAACCATTTACTTTACCCGCGCATGCCAGTTATTTTGAAATCGAATGTCAAGCCGGCACTTATATTCGCAGTTTGGCGCAGGTGATTGCGACGCGTTTGCACACAGTGGCAACTGCAACGGTAATTATCCGTACTAAGGTGGGGCAGTTTATCTTGCCGAACACGTGCCGTTTAGATACGGTCAGTTTGGACGACTTAAAAACAATGGAGGAATTATAATGGTATTATTTGGACCATCAGGTAACGACGAAAAATTTTATACGGACGGTAACAAATCCAGTGTGGACGCGCCACGTTGGTTACAAGGCTTGGGCTTGACTGCTTATGAAATCAGTTTTGGTCGCGGTATTCGTATGACGGAAAAAACCGCCGAAGTTATTGGGGCGCAAGCCGCGGCTCACGGTGTGCGAATTTCAGTACATGCGCCATATTACATTAACCTTGCCAATATTGCCAATTTGGAAAAAAACTACCATTACATTAAACACAGTTTGCAACTGTTACAAATTATGGGCGGTGACCGCTTGGTAGTGCATACTGGCTGTCAAATGCAAATGACCCGCGCCGAAGCCTTACAAAATTGTCGTGACAGTTTGCAAATTATCTTAAAGCGACTGCACGAAGACGGCATCGAAAATTACTGGCTGTGTTTGGAAACCATGGGTAAATATACCCAAATTGGCAATTTGGACGAAATTTGCGACTTATGCGAATTGGATCCCAAACATTTAATGCCGACCGTAGACTTAGGACACATGAATTGCTTAGCGCAAGGACAAATGGATTTGGTACATGTTTTTGAACAATTAAAAGTTTTTCCGCAGGTTCATTTTCACATTTCCTTTATTGAATACAACACCAAAGGCGAAATCCGCCATGTGACTTTGGCTGATACTAAGTTTGGCTTTGATTTGTCTTTGGTTATGCAGTTATTACATCAACGCGCGGGGAATGATGTTGTGATTTCGGAAAGCGATCGTATCATGGCGCAGGATAGTTTAAAATTGCGGGATTTTTATTTGCAATAAAAGCGAGAAGTGTAATATACTAATCCCAGTGATGGGGGAAACAAAAGAAAAAACTTTTCATCGTGGATTAAGTATTGTCCGTATTGTTACGGCTGCTTTGTCTGGTATTTTCTTTTTGGCTGCCTTGGCGCAGATTATTTTCTTCCAAGATATTAAATTAACATTTGTTACCAAAGATGATGCTCAGCAAGTTTCATCAATGACAATTAAGAAAGGCAACAAAGTTGATTTGCCTAAACCTTTGAAACCAGGTTCATATTTTTTGGGTTGGTCGCTGGAACCTGATGGTGAAGTAATTAAAGATTCAACTGGTCTGTTAAGTGATACTACTTTGTACGCAAAGTGGGACGGTGCCGAAAAATACGCTGTGTTATCGGTTAATGGTTTACCTTACCGTGAAGTTAATATCTTTTATACGCGTGTGGACGGTTTGACCGCGGACGAATTGAATAATGGTAAATATGGCGACGACAGTTGGCGCGTTTTGGACGACTATGCTATCGATAATGACAATCGTAAAGATTTCGGTGGAATCATGGCGGATCCGTATAATAACTTTTCGCGTTTCCTTGGTTGGCAATATTTGAATGCTTATAATACCTATAATGATTTGTTGTATACCATTAACGCTGACGGAACCGCGGGTAGTTGGACTTGGGTTAAACGTGATAAAGATAACAACGTAATTGAAAGTATTGAAATTGATGATGAACATAAATTTTATCCGCCGAATTATCGTACGACTTTCAAAGCTTTATTGGAATACCGTACTGTCAATATTCAGTTCTTTGATTACAAAAACAGCAGCAAACAAACTGCAATCACTTTCAAATTGGGGAGTGATAATGTTGCTTTGAAAGACTTTAACATTTTCAAAGATAATCCAGATGCGCACTTTTCGCATTGGCAATTACGTGAAGGTCAAATCAAACAAAACTATATAGATATTAAGGATAAATACGATGTCAAAGTTGTTGAAGAACGTCCACAACTGGCGGCCATAGTCGACCAAGTTCAACGTCGTTATCAAGGTGGCGAAACTATAACGCTCGACCCGATGTTGTATTACTATGGTAGTGATTTGTGGACTGGCAATAAATCCGAATTGCAAGTCATTTTGCGTATGGACGCTGTGTACTGGGACGAAGATGCCAACGAAACTAACGGCAAAGTTTATCAATACAGCGTACAAAGTTACACCGACCAAAACTCTGGAAAGACTTATAAAAATTTCAAAAATGTTGCCATGTCCGAATTAAGTTTGGAAAATCCAGTTGCGTATGATGAAACAGTTAACTGCCTTTGGCTATACTACAATCCGCAAATCCTCAGTTATTCGTTCTATGACCACAATGGTGTCTATCACACATTTAACGTTGATAAATTGAAAGGAAACAAGGCGATTGCGATTGGGGAGAGTGTTGAATTACTCGGTGAACAAATTTACTTCAATGATAAATGGGGAATCAATATTGCGGTCAATTATCCATCGGCTGCGGTAGGCGTAACCATTAAATTTAACTATGATAAAGACAACGATTTGTATTTGTTGCCTAATTATTTGCATAATACCGAAAATCTTACCGAAACACTGAACAGTCGTATTGGTGATACTTTTGAAATCTTGTCTTGCGAAAAGTATATGAAAGTTGACAACATCTTTATGGGCTGGCGTATTAAAGGTGATGACAGTGGTCGTTTGTATACTGCGGGCGAAAGTTTCACTGTGCCAAACTTTGATTCCGCGACACAATCGTCGACAATTGAATTTGTCGCTGATTGGCATTTACAACGTTTGTTGTTTAACTTCGATTTTGAGGGGGGCAGTTGGGCTACCGAAGAAGGTCCGGACTTCACAATTATGAAAGGTGCTTACCACAATCGTGTTCGCGTGGTTAACGAGGCACCAGTTAAATTTGGTTACGACTTCGACGGCTGGACTTTGGAAGATAATGATAATAAAGTCTATCAACCGGGCGACGATATTATTGTTGGTGTAAAATTCCAAACCTTGCATGCACACTGGAAAGCCAAACGCTTGCGCTTAACTTTCCGTTTCAAAAACAATAATACTGATGTCTGGCAAACATTGTACATCAATCATAAAGAAGAAAAGAACATCAATGGTGGTACTTTGTATTCGGGTGATACCATTGAATTGCCACACGTTTCTAATAATGACTTTTACATTTTTGATGGTTGGCAAATTGGTGAACGCGTTGATAAAACTTCACGCTGCGTTTTGACTACCGAAGTTTTGTCTCAATTGGAAACCGTATCAAGCGAAGACAATCAAGGTCCAATCTTAGATGTAATTATTTACGCCGCCCAAACCAAGTGCAGTGTAGAACTGGATTATGAATTAACCATTGCCAACGATAACGAATTGATAAACTTACTTGACAACGACAGTTTGATTGAAAGCGAATTGGAACGCGAAGTTCCCCAAGGTGGTTTGTTCTATGATTACTATCCGTTCAATGTAGCGCTTGCCCAAGGTAACTACGCGGTTTTTGATACCCATGGTCGTCAATTCATCGGTTGGGAATATTATCTCAATGGTGAATATTATGCGATTACGCCGACCACACGTATTCCGTCGGGTATCAGCAAAAACAGTGGTGTTAAAATTAAAATTATTGGCAGTTTGTCAGAACCGAAATCTTTGTCGGTAGAATTCTATAACAATGCTCAACAAAAATTGCGTAATCCTGTCAATACTACCGATAAATTTAACTATGGTAACTCGTTCCGTTTGCCCAATTATAATACGGTAAATATCACGAATAAAATCGAAGGTTGGGGTACTTTTGTGGGATGGTCGTTTGAACCCGATTACAAAGCTGGCAACCCCAAAGTGATTTACGATGTTTATTATTATGCCAATAATCACAATGGCACTATGCCTGAATTAAACCTGTCAAGTCGTAACGACAACGACCCAACCGAAGGTTTGCCATATTTGATTAACATGGACCGTTATGCTAAACAAACCAATGGTATGAACTATACCTTGAAATTGTACGCCGTTTATGCGAACGATTACGCCATGGCCAACTATCAATACTTACAACCAGTTGACGAACAAGGTCATTTGAAAGTTGACTCTAATGGTAATCCGTACAGCCAAACACAATTACGTTTACCTGTTTACAGTAATACTTATGCCCAGACCAAAATTGGTGGTCGCACCGTAGGTTATGATTCTGCCGATTATGTCAGCTACGGTAACGCTGTGCTTGATGATAATCATTTGCGTGAAAAAGGTAGTGGTTACAACTTTGTTGGTTGGCAAATCGTTTTACCGGACGGTGTCAGCCCAGAAACGCAAAGTTTATTTGCCGATAAAATTTGGTTTCCTGGCGATTACTTACCGTCCGTAGATTGTGATTTGAACTTTAACCCAATTTATGTTGTACAAAGTAGTGATGTAAAAACGGTCACTGTTGGCAACCGAGTTTACCGTGTTTATTCATTGATCAATGCTGAAAACAAAGTTACCATCAATGAAGATGTAGATATTGTAGCATTGCCGCGCGGTATCTATACCGTTGAACAGGGAGGCATCGTAATCAACAGTTCACGCGAAGTCCATGTTGTTGTTTCGTCCGATGTTGACAGTATTATCACCTTGAAACCACGCGCTATTCAATGTGATACCATTAAAGAATTTTATGTCGGCGACAATTTAATCATTACCGGCAGCCCAGTTGTCGGTCAACAATTCCAAGCATATCGTGTCAAAAAGGGGTATCGCTTGGTCAATGAAGGCAGTGTAACACCGACCCAACCGCGCGATACCAGTACTAAATATGATTTTACAGCCAGCATAAATCATGGTTTGTTAATCAGTAAAGATGGTAGCACCTTATATGGTGTTCCGTGTAATTCTAATTTGGATACAGAAAGTTTGGCGGAATTGATTGAGCAATCAATTACACATATTACCGAATACGCATTGTCCGATATTAACAATATGCAAACCATTCGTTTACTTAAAGCCGATAATTTGCAAATTGATGCCAATGCGTTAAATGGCGTCAAAGCAAGAAAAGTTGTCTTGCCATTGGGTACCAAAACTAACAACGTTGTGGTAAGTGCGCAAGTATTATCGGGTAAGTGCACGAATTTACAAAATGTAACTTTTGGTGACAATACAACGGATAAAACGAACTATGCTTTTGTTGAAGACGGTATGGTTTATTACCTTGACGAAAACATCGCGGTTGGTAACAAATTGCATTTAATGTACGTCTTACAAACGGCTAATTGGGAAAGTGTTGATTTTGTGGGACAAACTATGGTTATTCCAGATTCAGTTACTTGCGTTGAACCGCAAGCGTTGATGGGCTTAGATTGGACAAAATTCAAAGCGGTCAAAGCGGACAACGCTTATGTTGATTTACAAGTTTTAATGGGTATTCCCAACGCTGTGCCAGTCTTTACCAATGTAAACAATCCTAAGCAAGGTCGCACGAATAGTGACTTTGCGGGAACTGGCGCCGTTATTCAATCTTACACCAAAGTCTTCAAATTCAAATGTACTGGTTATACGGAAAAAAATGTTGAATTGAAATATGGTCAAACTTTCCGTGTTTTCAGCGCGCAAAATAACAATTACGACATCTACTTTGATGTTGATTGGTCGCAGTTTGTTTGCTGGCGCTTGAATAACGGCAGAACCTTGCGTGTGGGCGAAGTTTACCAAGTTGGTAAAAGTGAAGAAATCATCGGCGCCGATAAAAATACTTTGGAATTTGATGCCAGTTCAAAATCTTGCTGGCAAGCATACCCTGTTCGTTTTATCACTTATCAAGATCGCAAATATAATTATTCTTTCAAAGACATCGATGAAAATACTTATACCATCGGCGATTTGATTGGCAAAAATTTGAACAACATTTATTTACCAGCTTTGAATCAAAATGATGGTCGGGTGGTCGCTGATGATGGTTCAGTTTACCAATTTATTGGTTGGTCGAAAAACCCAGGCCGAAGTACTTCGGCGATTACCGACATGTTGTGGAATAAAGTTGCGGTCGAAGACCGTATCTTGCCGAACAAAACCACGGTTGCAACTTTGAACAAAGGTAACATCTATTCTGAAAACGGTAATCAATATCGCCAGTACTTTGCATTATATGAAAAAGTCACTCCGAATTTGGCATATACTTTTGAAAGTGACGGTTCTTACAGTGTTAACCGCATAAGTGATAACAACTATGGCAACATTACCAGTTTGAATATTCCGTTTGCACGCTATAATGACCAAGTCGATAAGTATGGCAAAAAAGACCGTAACTATGGCTATATGGCACCTGTAATATCCATTGGCGACCGTGCCTTCGAATCAATCCAATTGACCTTGTCGGAAATCAATATCGGCGGTGCAATTAGTAGTATTGGTAATAGTGCTTTTAACAATGTTAATGCTAAACAAATTATCTTTAACCATCAAGGTCGTAACATCGTTTACAACGCAAACCAAGGTTCATTACGTCACTTAACCATTGGCGAAAATGCGTTCTCGAATAACGATGAAATTGGCAGTCTGACTTTGCCAGATTCGACTGAAACTATTGATACGCGTGCTTTTGAAAACTGTTTGAAATTGCAAACTGTCAGGTTCGCCAGTGAATCTCCGTACTTGCGAAATTTGGGTAACTTTGTTTTCTATAATGATACAACCTTAACCAATAACGCTGTGGTTGGCTTGTTAGAAAATGATAAAAACAAAACTCGTTTCAGCAAAGTCGGTGACGGTATTTTCTGGAATACGGCTTGCCGTAGTACCGAAACTGCTAATGACCGTATTGTTTGGGGTAATACCGTAAATGGTACAGTATTGCATATGTATCTCAAAGATAACAGCAGTAATACCGTTTTAATCAAGGAAAGATTTGTTGCGGGCTGGGCGTTTGTTAACTTGGGCGCGTATGACCAAAATGGCAACTTGGTTCCAGTGACACTTAAATTTGATAACAAAAATATCCAAATCAAAGCCAACGCGTTTAGTAACTCTCACAACAGTGTGACGACGGTTAAATTTAACAACAAAGAGGCGCCAGTTACCAGCACCAACGTTGATGCTCATGCTTTTGATACGTTGGAACATTCAATCAGAATTTATGTCTCTGGTAATTTGAGCAATGAAAATGGCACTGGTTGGGATCAACGTTTTGCCAATGTAAACAATGTCAACTTCCAAGTTAGTAACATTTTTTAATTTTGTCGATTGCCAAATCCTAATAACAAATCGCAAGTAACCATTCCGCTGGCGCGTGCCATATCCAGTAAACCTTGTCCGCGTTGCGTACCGATAATGGTCACAGTTTGTCCTAACGGGTTTGACACTTTACCAACGTCAATAAAAAAATAATCCATACAAACGCGACCAACCACGGGGCAGTGGTGCTTGCCGACCAATACTTTGACTGTGTTGGCAAATTGTGTTGGTATACCATCTGCATAACCACCACGTACAATTCCAATGACGGTGGCGTGCTTGCTGTTAAACGTGCCACCATAACCAACCGTGGTGCCTGCTTTGATTTTTTTGACTGCTACAATCTTGGTGGTAATCGTTACGGCGTTTTGGGTTTCTGGACTGCCACCGTAAAAGGCTTTTCCGATGCGTACCATATCCAAATGTGCTGTGGGATAACTAAGCACGCCACTGCAACCTGCGTGTACCAAAACATGGGGAAAGTATTTTTGGCAAACATGCACAAATTTTTGGAAACGAAGCAGTGCGGCTTTGACCTGTTCGGGTTGGTCGCTTTCGTACGCCAAATGGGTGTAAATACCTTCAATATGTTCACAAGCACATAATAGTAACGTCTCGCGCAATTCATGTACCGAATTAAAACCAAAGCGGTTCATGCCTGTATTGACTGCCAAATGTATGCGTGGGTGCCATTGATTTTTACGAAGCATTTGAGCTTGTGAAACATTTTCTATGGTTACAATTAAATTGTATTTGATAGCGGTGCGAATATCGTCGCAAATTCCCAAAACCAAAATGTCTTTGTCAATTTTGGCTTGTCGCAACGTTACGCCTTCCTGTACTTTACCAACCGCGAAACAATCAACCAATGGATTAAGTGCTTTGGCAATTCGCGTTAAACCTAAACCATAAGCGTTGGTCTTGACTACTGCACAAATTTTGGTACCCGCGCTTAAATGCTTTTTAATGGTCGCCACATTTTTGGCAATAGTGCGTAAATTAACTTGAACGAATAACATGATTTGATATATGATTTTATATGCGAATAATTGCAGGTACTCATCGCGGAAAGAAACTGGTGGAATATTATACACCAACCACACGACCAACTACGGATCGTGTCAAAGAAAATGTTTTTAATCTGCTTAGTAATTATGTCGATTTTAATGGTTTGCGCGTACTCGATTTGTTTGCTGGCACGGGAGCGTATGGCATTGAATGTTTATCGCGCGGGGCAGCCTTTGTGCATTTTAATGACCTTGATGCGGCTGCGTTGAATGTTGTTAAAAAAAATATTGGTCAAACATGGCACAATTGTCGCTTGACGCAAAAAGATTATCTGTCGGTACTAAACCAAGATTATGATTTAATTTTTTTAGACCCGCCGTACGATAGTGACTTTGGTGCGCGTGCTATTGACCAAATTCAACACGGTTTAATTGTCTTTGAAACCGATCGCGAATTTAATCATGCGCAAATTGTGGAAGCCCGACGTTACGGTCGCGCGTGGATTTATTTAATTCAAAAATAACCAATACAAACTGAACAACCCGCATGCGATAACCGCGTGGGTTAGTTTGTACGCCAAATATGTGCCAAACTTTATGCCTAAATTTTGCATAAAAAGTTGTTGTTGCATGGCAACCGATAAACCGCCAAAGGTTACGAAGAATTGAATTAAAAATGGATTGATTGTGGCGGCGGTTCCCGTTGTCATTTCTAACAGTCCGCTGACGAATACTGGAAAATGCAGTGTGTGCGTAAAAATGTAAAAAAATAAAACCACGCCACAAACATTGATAATTGCGGTTGTTGCGCTGGTTAGTGCGGTACTGAACGCCGTAGAAAAACTTTTGTGTGTTAAGTGGGGGATAGTTTGGATTGGAACGTTTTGCGGTTTATGGTGTGGATACCACATGCGTCCGTTGATGATTGCGCCAATGACCGCGCAAAGAAAAATTACACAACCCAATTGTAAATTGTGCAAAAATACTAAACCTGTGGTAGCTATTACAAACATCGGACTGGGCGTAGCAGTAGCAACCAATAAACGTTTGGCGGTCGTTAAGTCAATGCGCTGTTCCGCGTAAAGGTTTTGGGTCAGGCGCGCTCCGTTAGGGTAGCCAGAACAATACGCTAAGGTGCAAACTAACCATGGACGCGCCGTATCAGTCAAATTCAAAATTAAACTGGTCAAAACGAAAAACGGAAACAGTACTGGCAAAACGGCGGTGGCAAGCAGTTGTAAACCGTCTCGTCCGACCGTTAAAAAGTTTTGTAAAAATTCGACCACAAATATAAATATGCTTGCAAAAATTAGACTAGAAAGGTAACATTTTAACATGAATGAAAACGAAGTCCGTAGCATGCTGACCGATAACGGAGAGAAGCGTGTTCTTGGTCAAAAATTACAAAATACAATCCACGCGGAACTGTATCCAATTCTGGAATACGACCGCAATCATCAATCGATTACGGCAGTGAAAACCGACATTTATCCACGTCGTAAAATTAAACGCTGTTTAATTACTTATTTCCAAGATGTGATTGCTAAACTGGAAACCAGTTATAAAATCTTTGAAGCGTTCAAACTGCGTATTGAAGGCAAACGCCCTGAGGTTTATCAGATGGATACGCCGACCGAATCAATTTATGTTTTATTATGTCCATTGGGCGCCCCTCAGGCTGCCCGCATGTTAGAAATTTTGTCTGCGTTGGGGGTAGAGAAGTTTGTGGTTTGTGGTGGTGCTGGAACTTTGGACGATACTGTTACTGGCGAAAAAATCTTACTTGCATGTTCGGCGGTACGTGATGAAGGTACCAGTTATCATTATTTGCCACCAGCGCGCGAAGTCAAAATTAATGAAAACGTTCGTCGCAAAATGGTGGCTTGCTTGCAAGAAGAAAATCAAGATTATTTGGAAATTAAAACTTGGACGACGGACGCGTCTTTCCGTGAAACTCCTGACAAAGTTGAAATGCGCCGTAAAGAAGGTTGTGCGACCGTGGAAATGGAATGTGCCGCTTATTACGCTGTGGCGGAATTCAAAGGTCTGGAATGTGCCGAACTGTTATATGCTGGCGATGTCGTACACAAGGAGGGTTGGGATTATCGTAACTGGCATGCCCGCAATGACATGCGCGAACATTTGTTTGATTTGGCTGTAAAATGTATTTTGAAATTATAAAAAATTTGTTATATAATAATTTGTATGAAATTAGAAGAACAATTGCAAAGTTTTTTCCGCGATAAAGTTAAGGTTGGTAAAATCAATCCACAAAAATATCCGATTGCTGTGCCGATGTATAAAACTGATTCTGGCTTGTATGAAATTTATTTAATCGTGACGAACGATGGTCGTTTTTACCTGAGTGATGAGGGCGCAACCTTAAAAGAACTGGATCAAATTTTTGAATTGTCCGAGCCTGATGTAATTAAAAATTTGGTTGCAATTTTGAAACAATATGGTTGCCGTAAAGAAGGTAACAACATCGTGATTGACTGTACACCAAAAAATATTCATATCAATTTGTCTTATTTGATTCAAGCAATTTCGTTCATGTTGAATATGAAGATATTCTATGTCTGAGTAAACGGAGTGGGGCATGGACACATTGGATAATTCAAACAAAACTTACATTAAAAGTAATGCCAGTACAGTTATGCATTTTTTGTGGTTCCTGTGTGGCTTGCTTTTAGTTTTGGTGGCTGGATTGTGTTCATTCGTAATTTTTGGTCGTGACGATATTGATAATTATCATTACGATGCTAACGGTAAATTCTATTATGCTATCGCCGACAATAAAGCAACCATCGTGAAATATCTTGATCGCGATGCGGAATCGTATGTGGTTCCTGCCAGTGTAAATTATGGAAATCAAGATTATCCTGTTACGGCTATCGGTGATAAAGCGTTCAGCAATCATACTGAATTAACCAGTTTAGAAATTCCAGATAGCGTGACTGAAATTATGGGCAACCTAGAAAAAAGCACAGGTGCATTTTCTGGTTGTTTGGCTTTGCAAAATGTTAAGTTGGGCAACGGTATTGCGCGTATTGGTGTGTATGCTTTCAAAAATTGTATGGCGTTGACCGCAATCGATTTTCCGTCCAGTGTGCAATTTATTGACGAAGGTGCGTTCAGTGGTTGTATCGCTTTGCAAACGATTGCGTTAAATAGTAACAGCCTTCTTGGTAAAGACTGTTTCGCCGATTGCATTAGTGTTAAGACTTTGTCTTTGTCCGATGATGTGCGTTTAACGGACAGTAATAAACGTCAAGCTTTGGCTGGGTTGTCCAGTTTGACAAATTTCAAATTGACTGAAAATAATTCGGTCTATCGTGTCGACGATAGTGGCTGTTTGGTCAATTGGGAAAAAGACACTGTTGTCTTGGGTGGTTATGGTGCCAGTGTTCCATCGACCGCAACTGAAATTTTGGATTGGGCGTGGGGAGAACGTGCACAAGGTGTGTTATTCGTTCCGTCCAGCGTGGTTAAAATTGGGGCACATAGTTTTGCGGAAGGTGCTTCGATTTGTACACCGACGGCTAAACCATTTGGGTGGTTGACGGTTGTTCCAGTTTATACCGAAGCTAAACAAGTTGTTTACGATGCGAACTTAACGGGCGTCGAACCAGTGAATGTCTATATTTACAAAAACGGAAATGTTTGGGTTAATAAGCCTAATCATCTTAATGACGTGTTTCCAGGTGTTCAGTCTGTAACGGCTTTCATTAAATGGAGTGATGAAATTAACAATACATATACGGCGCAATACCAAGATGCGACATTAACGACGGCGTCTGAACTTGCTGATTTGGCTGATGAATTAGACATCGCGTCCAGTAATTTGAATAACGGAGCAGTGCGTTTGCAGTTCAAACTGGATTTTTGGGAGCAATACAAAAACCTATACTATCAAAGCCAAAGGCTGAACAACCAATCTTATCTTTACGAAGTTTTGGCGGCGACGCAAAAATTAAATACCGTTAATCAACAAATTGCGGCAGCCAGTGATACCAAAATTTTGGAAAGTACGGATTGGAAAGTTGGCTTGCAAAACTTGGTCGACGCAATTGATAACTTGTCGCTTGACGATTTGTCCAATACGATAACCGAAGAACAGCTTGAAAAAATAGACGAAAAATACGCTACCGCCAAAACGATTTTAACCAACCCAATTGACAGTGAAACCGCTTATGAGATTTGGTATAACTTACGTGACTTGTACGAAAAATTGACCGTGAATTGTGGTGCGGATAGTAATTTACAAAACGAAATTTTAATCTGTAAAAATTTAAACCGTGATGACTACACTAAAAAAAGTTGGCAAGTTTTACAGGAAAAATTAAAGTTGGCGGAACAAGTAACCGAACATAATTTGAACATTACTGCGGTACGTCAAGATTTAATTGCCGCACGCAAAAATTTGTCTGAGATCATTTTACCAGATACCTTAACCGAGCTAAGTGTTTTTATGTCGGCTTGTCGTGATTTACCCGAAAACGATTACGAAAAGCAGGACTATGATATTTTGCAATTAAAGGTAACTACGACTAATAATCAAATCCAAACTTTGAATAATAACAGTAAGGTCAACCGTGAAATTGCTGGGTTAAAAAATCTTTACCAAAAATTGGAATTAACAAATAATACGCAAGAATACCAAAACAGCACGGGCATCTTGGATAAAAGATCTTTGCCATTCTTTATGTTGGCTGTGGTCTTGTTTACAGGGGCGGTGACCGCGGGTGCTAAGGCAACCTCAATCGGAAAACAACTGCGTCAAACTCAAGAATAAGTGTTGACAGGGCGGGGTTAAAAAAGTATAATATTAAATCTGCGTTTGGCAAGCCTGTTGCGTGGAGTAAAAAAAGAAACACACGGCTAACATCAGGAAACCCAAACATGATAAAATCAAATAAGGAGAAAAAAATGGCTGAACAGAAACAAAAAATTCGTGTGCGTTTGTCAGGTTATGACTACCAAGCAGTTGATGCCGCTTGTGGTCGTGTTATCGAAATTGCACAACGAAATGGTGCAAAAGTTGTTGGCCCTGTACCAATGCCGACTGTCCGCGAAATCGTAACGGTTATCCGCAGTCCACACAAGTACAAAGATAGCCGCGAACAATTTGAATCTCGCACCCACAAGAGGTTGGTTGACATTTACAACCCAAACCAAAAAGTCGTAGAAGCGTTAACGCGTTTGGAAATGCCTGCGGGCGTTGACATTCAGGTTAAACTGTGAGGTAGTGCGCAATGGAAAAATATTTAATTGGTAAAAAAATTGGCATGACTCAATTGTTCGACGAAACTGGTAAAGTAATTCCAGTTACCGTTGTTGAAACTACACCAAACTATGTAACCCAAATCAAAACCCAAAAAACTGACGGTTATGATGCGATCCAAGTTGGTGCTATTGAACAAAAGAAAAATTTAACCACTAAACCCGAGGAAGGTCACTTTAAAAAAGCTGGTGTTTCACCGAAAAAAGTTTTGCGTGAATTTATCACTGCTAATCCGACCGAATATCAATTGGGTCAAGAAATCAAATGCGATGTTTTTGCGTCTGGTGACTTGGTTGATGTAACCGCTAACACACATGGTCATGGTTTCACTGGTGCTATCCAACGTTGGAATAACGCTCGTGGCCGTATGTCCCATGGTGGTGGTCCAGTTCATCGTGCCCAAGGTTCTATCGGTGGTCGTACCTTCCCAGGTCGTGTCTGGAAGAACAAACACATGGCCGGTCAATATGGTAACGAACAAGTTACTGTAAAAAACTTGCAAGTAGTAAAAGTCGATGTTGCTAAAAATTGCTTAATGATTAAAGGTAGCATTCCGGGTCCTGCGGGCCGTATCGTTACCGTACAACAAGCAAAAAGCGCAATGAGAGGTAACAAATGAAAGTTAATGTAATTGATAAAACCGGCAAAACGGTTGAAGAATTAGAAGTTAGCAAAGAAGTTTTCGGCGCTGAACGCAATGAAATTTTGATTCACGAAGTTGCTGTGGCTTTGAATAATAATCAACGCCAAGGTACTAAATCGACTTTGACTATGTCGGAAGTTCGTGGTCACAAGAAAAAACCGTATCGCCAAAAAGGTACTGGTAATGCGCGTCAAGGTACAACCAAAGGTCCACAATTTACTGGTGGTGGTATCGTTTTTGCACCAAAGCCGCGTGATTTTTCAACTAAAATTAACCAAAAGAAAAAATCTGCAGCCTTTGTTTCTGCAATCTCAGCTAAATTGGCCGACAAGGAAATGTTGGTTATTGAAGATTTGAAATTGAAGGAAGCAAAAACTAAATTGGTTGCCAATATGATTGAAAAATTGAAATTGGAAGGCAAATCAATTATGTTTGTAAATCCTTACAATGCTGAATTAATTCGTGCGGTTGCTAACATTCCACATGTTGAAGTAACCACTGGTGAACAATTGTCCGTTATGGATATTGTCAACCACCGCATGTTAATTGTATCAGTTGATGCCGTCAAAACGATTGAAAAACAATATGGAGGTGCTAAATGATCGCTCATGATATTATTATTCGTCCTTTGGTAAGTGAAAAGAGTGTCGCCTCGATTAAAGCCAAAAAATATGCTTTTGTGGTACATCCTGATGCAGACAAAACTCAAATCAAAAACGCCGTTGAAGAATGCTTCGGTGTAAAAGTCGAAAAAGTGACAACCGTTAACTACCAAGGTAAAGTTAAACGCCAAGGCAAATTCGAAGGCCGTCAATCCGCCTGGAAAAAAGCCTATGTCCAATTAACAAAGGAAAGCAAACCGATCGAATTCTTCGAGAGTTTGCAATAAGGAGAGTGAAGAATGGGTATTAAAAGGTTTAATGCAAGAAGTGCAGGTTCGCGTTTCAAAACCGTTTCGACTTTTGAAGAAATTGACAGAAATGCAAAACCTGAAAAAAGTTTGTTAACCACCAAAAAGAAAAGCGGTGGACGTAACGTTTATGGTCGTATTACGACTCGTCATATCGGTGGTGGTAACCGTCAACACTATCGTGTAATTGATTTCAAGCGCGATAAACGTATGGTTCCAGCCATTGTTGATTCAATTCAATATGACCCGAATCGTACTGCTAACATTGCTTTGTTACATTATGTTGATGGTGAAAAACGTTATATTATTGCACCATTAGATTTGAAGAAAGGCGATAAAATTATTGCTGGCGATCAAGTTGAAGTTAAAATCGGTAACGCAATGCCGTTGGCTGTGGTTCCAGTTGGTTCTATGGTTCACTGTATTGAAATGCAACCTGGTTCTGGTGCGAAAATTGCTCGTTCTGCTGGTATGTATGCGACCTTGGCTGGTCGTGATAACGGCTACGCAATTTTGAAGATGCCTTCTGGTGAAACCCGTCGTGTTCCTGAAACTTGTTATGCGACTATCGGTCGTATCGGTAACTTGGACCATGAATTGATTTCTTTGGGTAAGGCTGGTCGTAAACGCCACATGGGTGTTCGTCCGACCGTTCGTGGTGTGGTTATGAACCCGTGTGATCACCCACATGGTGGTGGTGAAGGTAAATCTCCTATCGGATTTGCTTCTCCTGTTACTCCGTGGGGTAAAAAGACTTTGGGTTATAAGACTCGTAAGCAAAATAAACCGTCGAATCGCTTTATTGTAAGCAGGAGGAAGAAATAATGAGTAGAAGTATTAAAAAAGGACCTTACGTTAATCAAAAATTGGTTCGTCGCATTGAAGAAATGAACGCGGACCAAAGCAAGAAAAAGGTCTTAAAAACTTGGTGCCGTGCATGTACAATTTTGCCATCTTTTGTTGGTCACACCATTGCAGTGCACAACGGCCGTAAACACATTCCTGTTTATGTTAAATCCGAAATGGTTGGTCACAAATTAGGTGAATTTGCGCCGACCCGTACTTTCAAAGCCCATGGTGGTATTAAAGCCATCGCGGCAAAAGGTAAAAAAGGTTAAAAGAGGTAACAAAATGAGCAGAGGAATTAAAGAAAGAAAACAACGCCAAGAAGCCAACCGTGACAAACGCCCTTATGCAATTGCCCGTTACATTCGTATCCCCAATTCTAAGGTTCGTTTCGTTTTGGATTTAATCCGCGGCAAAAGCTATAATGACGCAGTCAATATTTTGAAAAACTTGAACAAATCTTCCAGTCCGGTTGTGTTGAAAGTTTTGAACAGTGCGGCTGCTAATGCGGAAAACAACATGGCTATGCCAAAAGACAATTTGTATGTTGCAGAATGCTACGCAACTAATGCACCTCAAATGAAACGTATGATGCCACGCGCTCGTGGTCGTGCGGATCGCATTTTGAAACGTTCTTGCCATATCACTATTCGTTTGGATGAATTGAAAGTTGGTCAAAAAGTTGCCAAGCCAGCGGAAAAAACAGCACAAAAAGCAACTACCGCAAAACCAGTAGCAAAAACTACTGCCAAAGCTGTTCCGGCAACCGAGGCTGAAAAGCCAGTTGCAGATAAGCCAAACGTAGTAAAACCGTTGGGCACCAAAGCGGTCGCAACTGAAAAGAAAACCACCGCAGCGAAAAAAACTGCGGCCAGCGCGCCAAAGAAAACTACGGCGGCAAAAAAGGAGGCTAAATAATGGGACAAAAAGTTAATCCTAATGGCTTTCGTACAGGCGTGAATAAAGATTGGAATGCAACTTGGATTGCTCCAAAGAAAGACATTGCCGCCTACATCTTGGAAGACCACAAAATTCGTAAACTCTTAAATGACGAATATGGTTTGAAAGCCGGTTTAAACAACTGCAGTATTGCTCGTATCGCGATTGAACGTCGCAATTCAGTTGTTGCCGTTAATATCTATACCTCTCAACCAGGTATGATTATCGGTCAAAAAGGTGCAAACATTCAAGTATTGAACCAAAAATTGCAAAAAATCGTTGGTACTAAAACATTGGAAGTTAATGTTAAAGAAATCAAGAATCCAGATATCAATGCGGACTTGGTTGCTCAATCAGTGGCTAGCCAATTGGAACGTCGTATGGCATGGCGTCGTACCATGAAAATGGCAATTCAAAAAGCCATGAAGAATGGTGTTACTGGTATCAAAATCCAATTGTCTGGTCGTTTGGACGGTGCTGATATTGCTCGTTCTGAACACTATCAACAAGGTGTTTTGCCATTACACACCTTGCGCAGTGATATTGATTACGGTTTTGCTACCGCTCGTACTACTTTCGGTGTGATCGGTGTAAAATGCTGGATCTGCAACGGAGAAGTTAAGGGTAAACGTATGCGTACTGGCGAAGTAGCTCGTCCAACCCGCGAACCACGTGCTAACTTCAATCGTGAAGAACGCAAACAAGGTCGTGGTAATGGTAGTTACAGCGCACGTCGTTATGAAGGTGGCGAAAAGAAGGATTTGAACCCAGCAAAAAATTCTGGTGGTTATTCTAAATCTTTTACCCCAAAATTAGCCAAGAAGGAGGGAACTGGAAATGTTAATGCCTAAAAGAGTAAAAAGACGTAAGGTTCAACGTGGTCGTATGCGCGGTAAAGCGACACGCGGCAACAAATTGACTTACGGCGAATTTGGTTTGGTAGCTACTGAACCAGGTTGGATTACTTCTAACCAAATCGAAGCTGCTCGTGTTGCGATGACTCGTTTCACGAAACGTGGTGGTAAAGTTTTCATTAACATTTTCCCACACAAATCTGTAACTAAGAAACCTGCCAACACTCGTATGGGTAGTGGTAAAGGTAACCCAGAATTGTGGGTAGCCGTTGTTAAACCAGGTCGCGTCTTGTATGAAATTCAAGGTATTAAAGAAGAGGACGCGCGCGAAGCATTGCGTTTGGGCATGCACAAATTGTCTGTAAAATGCAAAATTGTTTCCCGTGAACAACAAAATCCGGCTGCTGCATCTGAAAAAGTGGAGGTAATCAATGGATAAGGCTAAGATTTATCATGATATGACAGATGCCGAATTGAATGCTGCTTACAAATCCAAGAAACAAGAATTGTTTAATTTGCGTTTCCAACATTCAATTGGTCAATTAAAAAATCCAAAACAATTGGAAGCTGTTAAAAAAGACATTGCGCGTATTTTGACAGTGCTTAAAATAAGGGAGGCAAAATAATGGCTACGAACGAAAAAACAACTGCTGTTAAGAAAACGACTGCCAAAGCGGCTAAGCCTGCAGCAGAAGTCGAAAAGGTTGCAACCAAAACACCGCAAGCGAAAGTTGTTAAATCCGACGCTGTTCGCATTAACCGTCGTAAAGTATTGCGTGGTGTAGTTATCTCTAACAAAATGGATAAGACGGGTGTTGTTGAAATCACACGTAAAGTTCCACATCCGCTTTATAAAAAAGTCGTAACAAAAACTTCTCGTTTCAAATTCCATGACGAAAAGAATGAATGCTCGATTGGTGATACCATCGAAGTTATGGAAACCAGACCATTGTCGAAAGACAAATATTTCCGTTTGGTTCGCATTGTAGAGAAGGTTAAATAAGGGGAGGATGAGATGATTCAACAAGAAACTATTTTGACTTGTGCGGATAATACTGGTGCGAAAACCTTGCACGCTTTCCACAATGTTGGCGGTTCTTGGCGTCGTTCAACTGGTATCGGTGATACCATTATTGCTTCTGTACGCAGTTGCGATACCGACGGTCAAGTTAAATCAGGCGATGTTGTAAAATGTGTCATTGTACGTACCGTTTCTCCAACACAACGCCCAGACGGCACAACCATTCGTTTCGACGATAATGCTGCTGTTATTATTGATAAAGAAGGCAACCCAAAGGGGACCCGTATCTTTGGACCTGTTGCTCGTGAATTGCGTGAAAAAGGCTACATGAAGATTGTATCCTTAGCGCCGGAGGTATTGTAATGGAAAATACAGTAAAGAAAGTTAATGTTCGTGTTGGCGATACGGTTTTAATTTTGGCTGGTAATTACAAAGGTAAAAAAGGCAAAATTATCTCGGTCGATCCAGAAAACAACACCTGCAAAGTCGAAGGTGTGAACATCGTTACTAAACACAAAAAAATGCGCAAACAAGGTGAAAAATCCGAATTGAAAAAAATGGAAGGTTCAATCAACGTTTCCAATGTGCAAATTATTTGTGGTAAATGTGGTAAAGCAACCCGTGTTGCTCACCAAATTGAAAACGGTACTAAACATCGTGTTTGCAAAAAATGCGGTAATGTCTTAGATAAGAAATTTGTTAAGGCTAAAACCAAGGACGCAGAAGTTCAAGAAGCTGCTGCAACTGAAAATAAAGCCGAAGCAAAGAAACCGTTGCAACGTCGTGAAGTAAAACACGTGGCTGAATCAACCATTAAAAAACCGGCGGCGAAAAAAGCTGAAACAGCCGAAACCACCGCTGAGGGAGGAAAATAATCAATGGCAGAAGTAAAGAAAACTACTAAAACTGCGACCAAGAAAACCGCAGAAAAGAAATATTTGAACCGTGTACATGAAAAATATGTCACCGAAATTGCACCAGAATTGGTAAAAAAATACGGTAACATTAACGCGGTTCCAAAATTGGTTAAAATCGTGGTTAACACCCGTTTGGGCGACGTTAAAGACAACACCAAATCTTTGACCGCTGCTGTTGATGAATTGGGCTTAATTACTGGTCAAAAACCAATGGTTACTACCGCAAAAAAGAGCATTTCAAACTTCAAAATCCGTCAAGGACAAAAGAATGGTGCCAAAGTTACCTTGCGTAGCAAAACCATGTACGAATTCTTTGACAAAATTTGCTCAGTCGCTTTGCCACGCGTTCGTGACTTCTCGGGCTTGTCCCGTAAGAGTTTCGACCAATTTGGTAACTATACCTTTGGTTTCAAAGAACAATTAGTTTTCCCAGAAATTTCCTACGAAAAAATCGAAAAATTGCGTGGTATGGATATTACCATTGTTACCACGGCGAAGAACAAAGAAGATAGCTTAGAATTGTTGGAAGCTTTGGGCTTACCGTTCAAAAAGGAGGTTAAATAATGGCTAGAGCTGCGTTAAAAGAAAAACAAGCACGTGGTGGACGTTTGAACGGTAAACCGTGCAAAGTTCGTGATTATACCCGTTGCAGCATCTGCGGTCGTCCGCACGCTGTATTGAAGAAATATGGTATCTGCCGTGTTTGCTTCAGAGAAAAAGTCGCCAACGGAGAAATTCCGGGTTTCAAAAAGGCAAGTTGGTAAAAAGGAGAAAAGAGAAGATGGCAAATGTAGTTACAACTGATCCGATCGCCGATATGTTGACTCGCATTCGTAATGCGATTCGCGCTCGTCATGAAAGCGTCGAAGTACCTTATTCAAACATTAAAGCAGAAATTGCTAAGGTTTTGAAACAAGAAGGTTACATCGCTGATTTCAAAAAAGCGACCGACGATGGCAAAAAAACGTTGAAAATTACTTTCAAACTCGAAAATGGAGAACAAAAAGTAATTCAAGGCTTGCGTCGTATTTCTACACCTGGTTTACGCGTTTATGCGGGTGTTGATGAATTGCCACGCGTATTGTCTGGTTTGGGTATCGCTTTGATTTCAACTTCAAAGGGTATCATGACCGATAAAGAAGCAAGAGCAAAGAACTTGGGCGGGGAAGTACTCGCTTGGGTATGGTAAGGAGGAACAAATGAGTCGAGTTGGTAAAACGATCATTAAAATTCCCGCAGGTGTACAAGTCACTTTTGCGGACCGCGTAGTTACCGTTACAAAAGGTAACAACACTTTGTCGCGCGAAATTCGTCAACCAATTGATGTTGAAATTTCTGGCGACGAAATCAAAGTTACTCGTGGTAACGATGTCAACTTAAGTCGTTCTTTGCATGGTTTGTACAACCGTTTGATTCAAAACATGATTCACGGCGTAACCCAAGGCTATTCCAAATATTTAATTTTGAATGGTGTTGGTTACAAAGCAACCTTGAAAGGCGAAGATTTGGTTTTGAACTTGGGTTATTCACATCCAATCGAAGTTAAATGCGAACCAGGTGTTAAATTCAAAGTTTTGACCCCAGCCGAAATTAACGAATTAAACTTGGGTAAAGAAGGTATTGGTACCGTTATCTCTGTTAATGGTATTGATAAAGAAAAAGTCGGTTTGATCGCGGGTAACATTCGCGACCTGCGTCCGGTTGAACCATATCATATGTATGGTGTTCGTTATCGTGGTGAACACGTACGTCGTAAAGAAAGCAAATCCGGTGCTAAGGGTGCGAAATAAGGAGTAAACTATGATTAAGAAAGAAAACAAAAATTTAGCAAGAAAACAAAGAGCTAAACGCCAAAGTGATATTCTTGGCACAGCAACTTGTCCACGTTTGTGTGTTTATCGCAGTTTGTTGCACATTTATGCTCAATTGATTGATGACAATAAAGGTGCGACTTTGGTTGCGGTAAATACCAATATGCCAGCAATTAAGGCTTTGATTAAAGGTAAAACTAAACGCGAAGCCGCAGCTATTGTTGGTGAAGAATTGGCTAAAGCAGCCTTGGCAAAGAAAATCAATGCGTGTGTCTTTGACCGTAATGGTTATGTTTATACTGGCCGTGTTGCTGAAGTTGCCGAAGGTGCTCGTAAAGGAGGATTAAAATTCTAATGGAAGAACAAGTAAAAAAAGAAGCTGTTAGTGCGGATACTTTGTTGGCAACATCAAATAAAGAAATGCGTGCTAATGCGCGTGAAACCAATAAAAAAGCGATGTACTCTAACGCCGCTCCTCGTAAACCGCGTCAACAATCTGAAGATGAACAAAATGGTTTGTCTTCTAAATTGATTGGTGTTAACCGTATTACTAAAGTTGTTGCCGGTGGTCGTACTTTGCGTTTTAACGCTGTCGTCGTTATGGGTAATAAAAAAGGCATGGTTGCTGTTGGTTCAGGTAAAGCTCGTGAAGTTTCCGAAGCTATTAAGAAAGCTGAAAGCGATGCTAAAAAGAACTTCAAAAATGTTCCAATTGCTAATGCTACGATTCCACATCGTATGGTTGGTAAATTTGGTACCACTCGCGTGTTGTTATTGCCAGCCAAGGGTGGTTCTGGTATAATTGCTGGTGGTGCGGTTAAAGCTGTTCTTGAATTGGCTGGTTATGAAGACGTAACCGCAAAATGCTATGGTTCGACCAACGCCATGAACGTTGTTAAAGCAACTATGGCAGCCATCACTAAAATGCGTACCCGTGAAGAAGTGGCACGCTTGCGCGGTAAAACCGTGGAAGAAATTTAAGGAGGAAATTTAACATGGCAGAAACAAAAACTACAAAAACTACAGCAACCAAGGCCGCAGCGCCAAAGGCAACTGCTACCAAGGCTGCTACTGCAAATACGACTGCAACTAAGCCTGAAACCAAAGCAGCAGTAAAACCAGTGGCGAAACCAGCAGTCAAAGCAACCGCAAAACCGGCTGCCAAAACTGCCGAAAAGAAAGCCTCTAAACCTGTCGCGAACGGTAAAATTCGCGTAACAATGATTCACGGTTTGGCATCTTGCACACAACGTCAAATTCGTACCGCCAAGGCTTTGAAATTAAGTCGTCCGGGCGATACCCGTGAATTGCCAAACTTGCCATCTATCTTGGGTGCTTGCAAGAAATTGGAACACTTAGTGAAAGTTGAAAACATTTAAGGAGTAAATCATGATTATCAATGAATTAGCGCCACATCCGTTGGCAAGAACAAAAAAACATCGTATCGGTCGTGGTATCGGTAGTGGCATGGGTAAAACTTCAACCCGTGGTCAAAAAGGTGCGGGTCAACGTTCCGGTGCCGGTTTGCGTACTGGTTTCGAAGGTGGACAAATGCCTTTGATGCGCCGTTTACCAAAACGCGGCTTTACCAATATCTTTTCTAAGGAATATGCGATTGTCAATGTCGGCGATTTGAATGAATTTAAAGCCAACAGTAAAGTTGATGCCGCAATCTTGCTTGAAAAGGGTATAATCTCTAAAGTGGGTGCGTACGGTGTGAAAATTTTGGGCGATGGCGAATTAAAAGTTGCCTTGAAAGTAACCGCCAATGCTTGGACTAAAGAAGCTGAAAAGAAAATTAAAAAAGCAGGTGGGGAAATTAAAAAATGTTAAAAACATTGCGCGAAGCCTTTGCACAAAAAGATTTGCGTCATAAAATTCTGATGACGTTAGGGTTAATGATGCTTTATTGCGTGGGTTGTTTCTTACCAATCCCTGGAATTGACCCTAGCGTCTTTTCAGATGCGGTCAATAACTCTGGTTCAAACAGCTTTTTAAGTCTGTTATCATCGTTAACAGGTGGTGCCTTGTCCAAAGGTGCTTGGTTTGCAATCGGCGTTTCGCCGTATATTACTTCGTCCATCGTGGTACAATTGTTATCCGTGGCATTACCAAGTTTGCAACGCTTGTCCAAACAGGGCAGTGATGGTCGCAAAAAAATTGCCGTTATTACTCGCTATGTCTCGTTGGTTTTGGCAATTATTCAATCAATTGCGATTGTCGTCTCGATTAACACAGTCAGCAGTAAAACATTGTTGTGGGAATCTGCGCCTGATTTCTTAATACAAGTATTGGTTGTCATTTCCTTGGTTGCTGGTACAATGTTGACCGTTTGGTTGGGTGATAAAATTACCGAAATTGGCGTTGCTAACGGTATGAGTATGTTGGTTTTTGTAGGTATCTTAACTTCGGGCATAACCGCTTTTACGAACAGTATTGTCAAAGTTTTTACCGAGGGAATTGATGCTATCGTAACACCAATTGTATTCTTAATCTTGTTAGTTTTGATTTTTGCCTTTATCGTTATGTTTGATTTGGCTGAACGCCGTATTCCAGTAACTTACGCAAAGCAAGTCAAAGGCAACAAAATGTATGGTGGTCAATCGACCAATATTCCAATTAAATTGAACGCGACTGGCGTTATGCCAATTATCTTTGCGACTGCGTTGGTTAACTTTCCGCAATTGATAATGCAAATGTTGTTGTCGTTCAATAACCAAGGCGTTATCGGTGCTTATGATTGGTATCAAACCTACATGGGAACTGGTACTTGGATTAACATCGTGGTCACATCATTATTGATTTTGGGCTTCTCGTATTTCTATGCCACTTTAATGTTTAATCCAGAAGAAGTGTCCTTGCAAATTCAACGCAACGGCGGTTTTATCTTGGGTTATCGCCCAGGTAAGCCGACGACAGATTATTTGAAAAAAGTTTCTCGTCGTATTACATTCTTCGGTGCTGTGTTCTTAATGTTGGTTGCCATGATTCCATCATTGTTGTTTACTAATATTCCAGCAATTTCGGGTGATGCGTTAACAACGGCATTTACATCAATTGGTATGTTGGTAACCGTTTCTGTTGCTTTGGAATTTGACAAATCAATTCAAAATCAAATGTTAATGAAACAATACAAAGGTTTCTTGAAATAAGATTTTTAAGGGGGAAAACATGAATATTATCTTAAATGGTGCCAGTGGCTGCGGTAAGGGTAGTATGGCTGGGTTTTTGGTTCGCGATTTTGGCTTAGTCCATATTTCGACTGGCGATTTATTCCGCGAACAAATTGCAAAACAAACACCGCTTGGGAAAAAACTTGATTCTTATGTTTCGACTGGTCAATGGGTACCAGACGAAGTCACGATTGAAGTTTTAATGGATCGCATTAAACAACCTGATTGTGCCAAAGGTGTTGTTTTGGACGGTTTTCCGCGTACTTTGAATCAAGCCAAAGTTTTGGATAAGGTTTTGAAAGTTGACTTGGTAATTGCTATTGATGTTACCGATGAAATTGTACAAACCCGTTTGGGCGGTCGTTATATGTGCCGTCAATGTGGTACGATTCATGCGGCCCGTTGGGATAAGATTGATAAATGTAAAAAATGCGGTGGCGAATTGTACCAACGTGATGACGATAAAGCCGAATTTATCCAAAAACGTTTGGAAAATTTCCGTAAAAACAACGGCGAAATTTTAGATTTCTACCGTGCACAAGATAAACTGTTTGTGGTTCACGATAAATTGGAAAACACCCCAGCTGATACCTATGCCATGGTAAAGGATGTGGTGGCTAAATTATGAAGCAACTAACAGCTGCACAAATTTCAAATATGCGTTATGCAGGTAAAGTTTTGGCGGGGACGTTTAAGTTTATCCGCCAAAATTTGTATGCGGGTATGACTACGCGCGAAGTTGATAAAATGGCGGAAGATTATATTGTCGCGCATAATTGCTATCCGTGTTTTAAGGGCGTCTACGGCTACGAATACACCTGTAATACCAGCGTCAATGAAGAAATCATTCATGGCATTCCGTCTGATAAGGTATTACAAGAAGGCGATATTATCACAGTTGATTGTGGGGCAGGTTTTAATGGCATTTGCACTGATGCGTGCCGTACTTTCCCAGTTGGTAAAATTTTGGACGAAGCGCAAGAATTGATTAAAGTT
>JAZLKE010000002.1:0-11973 GCA_045597505.1 Clostridia bacterium
GGGAATAAACCATCTTCCATGCCAACAATGTAAACATTCTTAAATTCCAATCCTTTGGCACTGTGAATAGTTGAAATAACTACACAGTCGGTCGCGTCTGGATTTTCGCCACCCGCCAAAGTCACACTTTGTAAATAACTACTTAAATCGGCATTCGGATTAGCGGCAGCGTATTCACGAATTGAACCACACAATTGGTAAATATTTTCTAGGCGACTTTCACTGTCATCTTTATCGTTTTCATAAAAAGTTTGTAGCCCTGTTACGTCAACTAATTCATTCGCCAAAGTAATTAAACCTTGTTGTAAATGTTCTTGCAATTCACGAATCACATTAGCGAATCCTTGTACCGCGGTTTTAGTTTTGGTAGTCAAACCCAAATCGTGCTGGTTAATGTCCATCACAACTTGAAATGAGGTTAAACCGTGTTCACGCGCATAGGTTTTAATTTTTGTGTGACACGCTTCACCAATACCACGTTTAGGAAAGTTAATCACATTAAACAGTGAAACTTCATCGTTAGGGTTAACCAACAAACGCAAATAATCCAAAACAATTTTAACTTCGGCACGTTCATAAAATTTGAAACCACCCCAGACAACATATGGGATATTATACATGCGCAAGGCTTCTTCAAAACGGCGTGATAAAGCGTTAATACGCATTAAAATTGCCGAATCTGACCACGTGCCACCATTACGACGTGTTTCCAAAATATGGCTGATAATTCCCAATGCTTCTTGTTTATCGTCATAAAAATCTTCAAAATTGATTAAACCGTCATTTAGATTGCTATACAAATTTTTGGAAATACGATTATTATTTTTGGACACCAATGAACTTGCTAATTTTACAATGTTACCTGAACTGCGGAAATTTTCTTCCAAACGATAAATTTTTACGTCGGGGAAATCGGATTGGAAACGGTTGATGTTTTCCACACTGGCACCACGCCAAGAATAAATACATTGGTCTTCATCGCCAACTACCATAATGTTACGATGTTTTTGCGCCAAAATTGAAACAATTTCATATTGAGTTTCGTTAGTATCCTGGAACTCATCAACCAAGATATATTGAAAATAATTTTGCAATTTTTCACGTACAACCGCATTGTTTTTTAACAAATTTAAGGTTTCCAACAATAAATCGTCAAAATCGTATGCGTTGTTTTTTTCTAATTGGTCACGATAGGCATTAAAAATTTTAACTAAGGCGTCGTGGTTGCTGTTGAATTCAACAATTTTAGTGGTTTTCCAACGCGACAATCCGTCAACAGCATCCTTGTATAAATCAGCGTCTACATCCTTAAATTGTTCTTTAATAATGTCTTTTAGGACTTTGTTTGTGTCCGCAGTGGCATAAATGGAAAAGTTTGGATGACCACTGTGTTTGCGCAACAGACGGACGCAAAAACTGTGAAAGGTACCAATAAAAGTATTAAACGGACGACCAAGCATTTTTTCCACACGTTCGCGCATTTCATTACCAGCCTTATTGGTAAAAGTCATGGCAACAATTGAATTTTCAGGAATTCCCATTTGCAACAAATGCAAAAGTCGCGTAGTTAAAACACGAGTTTTACCCGAACCAGCACCTGCCGTGACCAAGATTGGTCCCAAAGGTGCATTCACAATTTCAGATTGCGCGACGGTTAATCCCATAGACTTCTATTATACTTACAATGAAATGGTTTGACAATTAAACTGTTGCTCTTTTTCGTAACGGTCACGGTATTCTTGCAACTTGGCACTAAGTCCAAAAATGTAACGTTGACGGGCGCCGTCGTCCATAGTTTTCATCAACTCACGGTCCATTAACGCTGACAAAGCATTTTCGCCGTCACCAGACGCAAAGATTGCTTTCACACGCGCATATTGGGCTTCTTCGACTGGATTAACGACCGCCGCCAATTGTTGTTTAGTATGGTCAACTAAATACTTTTTTGCGGCCGCCGTATCTGCACCTTGATTTTTTAAAATTGTCAACGTATTTTTACGACGCAGTTTTTCTTCTTGCCAAAATCCCGAAGACAATCTTTGATAGGCTAATTTTGCCATAGTTTTTAAGGCCGAACCTTGTGTATTCATTTTTTACAATCCCCCATTTGATTAGATTTAAGTATTTCTGTTGTTATTTCAATATTAAGAAATCTGTAAATATTTGTCTAATCAAATCGTTCAACAAATTTCGACAAATAACAAAAAGCGACATGGTGATTCCGATGTCGCGATTTGTTTTTGTGTGGCTTTGTTGGTTATTCAGCCATAGACGAATTTGCGCGTTTACTGCAATTTTTCGCCTTATAATTTTTTGCTGATTTTGCCATAAATCCACCTCCTTCATCCGATGTTTTTCTTTCGGACTATATATATCTTGTGTACTTTTGGCAATCTTATACAATTATTTTTTAATTACGGCTTTAATACGGCGGACACCCGCACTGCTGCTTTCTTCTTTAACAATTTTGAAACTTACCAAATCACCAGTATTTTGTGCATGTGGACCACCACAGATTTCGCACGATACATCACCCATGGTATAAACTTTTACACGTTCGCCATATTTATTAGCAAAAGAACCTTCCGCACCTAAGGCTTGGGCTTCTTTCAAAGACATTTCTTGCATAGTGACTGGAATTTTGCATTGAATTGCTTCATTAACAAACTTTTCCAAGAATGAAATTTCGTCTGGTGTTAATTTATGGTCGCAGTTAAAGTCGAAACGTAAACGTTCGGGTGTAATATTACTGCCTTTTTGACGTACTTCCTTACCCAATAATTTTTTCAAGCCAGCCAGTAACAAATGAGTGGCTGTATGCAAATAAGCGGTTTCTTCACTGGTGTCAGCGAGTCCACCTTTGAAAGTTCCCGCTGAAGCAGTATGACTGAGTTCGCTGTGTTTGTTTTTAGCGACTTCAAATTCTTCCATGTTAATGGTTAAACCATGTTCCGCCGCCAATTCTTGGGTTAATTCGATTGGGAAACCAAACGTTTCATACAAACGGAATGCGGTTTTACCCGACAAAATTTTTTCTTTTAAGAACGGCAAAATTTTATTAAATTCGCGGATACCTTGTTCCAAGGTTTTGGAAAATTTATCGACTTCGTCTAAATAAGTTTTGGTTACATTGTCATCAATTTCATAAATACCTTTGAAGAAATCGCGGTAGAATTGAATCAAGCGCACGTAAACATCACGGGTACAGCCCAACTGATTTGCCATACGGACAGCGCGACGAATTAAACGACGCAAAACATAACCTTGACCATTGGGAGATGGGACAACGCCATCACTTAAAATCATGGTTGCAGCACGAGTATGTTCAACCAAGACGCGGAATGCTTTTAAGTTATCTTCATAAGCCAAACCACAATCTTCGCCAACAATTTTAATTGCAGGCGCGAATAGTTCACTGTCGTAAACGGTTTTATAGCCATTAACGAAACACAACAAACGTTCCAAGCCCATACCCGTATCCACATTGCGTTGTTTGGCTGGCATAGCTTTACCATCTTTTTCGTAAATGACATATTGCATATAAACATCATTACCGATTTCTACATACTTGCCACAACTGCAACTCGGGTTGCAATTCGATGAACAAGGTTGCTTACCAGTATCATAAAACATTTCGCTATCTGGACCACACGGACCAGTACCACTGGCCAATTGCCACCAGTTTTCACTCTTGGGTAAAAACCAAATACGGCTGGCTGGAATGCCGACCTGTTGCCAATATTCGGCAACTTCATTATCGCGTGGTGCAACTTCATCGCCCTCAAATGCCGTCACACCAATGCGTTCTTTTTCCAAACCCAAATATTTTGGATTTGTTAAAAAGTCATACGACCATGCGACTTTTTCTTTTTTGAAATAATCACCCAACGACCAGTTACCCATCATTTCAAAAAAAGTTAAATGACTGCTGTCACCTACTTCGTCAATATCGCCAGTACGAACGCATTTTTGAATATCGCATAAACGTTTTCCTGCTGGGTGTTTTTCACCTAACAAGAAAGGCACTAATGGTTGCATACCCGCGGTGGTAAATAAAACGCTACCGTCATTTTCTGGCACCAAAGATGCAGACGGAATTACTTTGTGGTCATGTGCTTGATAAAAGTCAAACCACATTTTACGGAGTTCATGATATGAAATTTTTCTCATAATTTGACATTATATCACAAATCACCAATTGTGTCTTCATATTTTAATGGTTTATTTGTATTATCAAAGCCGGCTTGCTTTAACATATTCATAAATAATTCCGAAGTGTTATTGGGTGTATTGCTCGTTTCTTTTTCAAGATTTTCATTACTGGATAAATCCAAATTTAATTTACGCGCGATAGCTTCCACCAAAGAACCTGGTTTCTCAACGCTATCTTGGGGCGTTGCAGTTTGAGACGTTTCGGATTCGGATTGCGGTTTGGGTGCGTTTGGATTAGACCTTTCAACGATTTGACGACGTGGCAAAACGGGCGGAATCACACCTTCAATCATGCCATCTTGTGCCACATGTTTATCGGCAGGTTTTTCCGTCGGCACGGGTTTGGTCGGTGTCGGTTGTGCCGATGGTAATGGATTTTCCAAATTATTATTGGGTGCAATAGTTGATGGTTCATTTTTAATTTTACCATAGGTCGATTGTTCAACGATAAAATGATATGGCGAATATAGTTTGAATGTTTGTGAAACAAATTTATTTTTGCAATCAAAAATGCTGTTATCAATTGTCGCAGTATTAATTCCCAAGTTGACAATTTTTTCAAACAAACTTTCCAAATCGCACGGATAACACCAAACAAAAATCATATCGATTTTGTTTTTATTATTCAAAGCACATTCATAAGCATCAATCAACAGACGCGAATCCAAACAATTAACACCAGGTTGTTTGAATTGCATTCTACCTATCGTTGTAACATTATATTCACTAGCGAAGTCGCGAATTCCTGGTAAAGTATCTTCGCTGAAACCATATAATTTGCATTGTTCAATTTGATATTTACCATTAGCAAAAAATAAAATTTCCAAAAGATTTTCGCGAGTGATACCTGCATTGTCAACATCAATAAACATGGCTAAACGTGGTTTACCTGTTGCTTTACCTGCCATACGCGCGGTAGTACGCTTGCGAGTAGTTTTGGGGGCAGGATTTTTTTCGGTCTCGGTTAAAGTTTCGACAGCGCCATCTTCCGTGGTAGTCTTTTTACGCGTACGAGTTGTGGTAGTACGCTTATAACCTTCGTAAACTTTCTTTTCTTCTTCCATATTCCCCAATCCTTACAGTAAACTATAAATCAAAATTCATAAATTGACAATTATTTTATCTTTAACACGGCAGCCGCAGCAATCATGGCCGCATTATCACCACATAAGGCTGGTTGCGGTAAATACAATTTTACATCCAACTCATCACACATGTTTTGGAATTGAGCGCGCAAAAATTGATTCGCCGACACTCCCCCGCAAATTCCCAAAGTTTTAATGCCAGTTTTTTGTAAAAATTCACGCGTACGATTTAACAATTGCAACACAGCACAATATTGAAAGTTGGCACAAATTTCTGGCAACTTAATTGGCGCACCTTTTTGCTTTTCGTGGTTAATATAATTCAAGACCGCAGTTTTCAAGCCCGAATACGAAAATGTGTTTTTAGGAAATTTGGTTAAGATTGGCGTAAATTTCAGCTTCATATCTGCATGCGCTGAAATTTTAGGACCACCTGGATAAGCCAACCCCAAGACGCGTGCAACTTTATCAAACGCCTCGCCCACTGCATCATCGGTTGTCGTACATAACATTTGGGTTTCCCATTTTTCATCAACTTGATAAAGTATAGTGTGACCACCAGAAACCAATAAGCACAACATCGGCGGTTTTAAGTCAGGATTACTTAAACGCAAACTGGCCATGTGACCATGTAAATGGTTGACCGAAACAAACGGCACGTCCAAAGCATTAGCCAGACTTTTACCAAAAACACGACCAACCATAACCGCTCCTGGCAAACCCGGTTGAGTTGTCGCAGCTACTTGGTCGATTTGTTGTGCCGTTAAATTGGCTTGATGTAAAGCTTCTTCCAAAACTGGCAAAATATTTTCGATGTGATTACGCGCAGCAATTTCGGGTACCACTCCACCGAAAGCTTGATGAATTTCAATTTGCGAAATAATTACATTGGATAAAATATTAAATTTTTCATCAATGACAGCCACACTGGTTTCGTCACATGAAGTTTCAATTCCCAAAGTCAACATTATTGATTTTCCTCGGCGTTTTGTAACAAGAACGCATCAGAGAACATTTTCAAATCGCCGTCCATAACTTTTTCTACATTGGAAGTTTCAGCGCCAGTACGATGGTCTTTAACCATAGTATAAGGACAAAAAACATAACTGCGAATTTGACTGCCCCATTCAATTTTCATTTGTACAGGTTGTAAATTTTTTAATTTACGGCGTTCGTTTTCAAAATGAATATATTCCAACTTGGACAACAAGTTTTGCATACAGGTTTGTCGGTTTTGAATTTGACTGCGACCATTTTGACAGGTACAAACAATACCAGTCGGAATATGAGTGATACGCACTGCACTTTCAGTTTTGTTAATGTGTTGTCCGCCTGCACCAGAAGCACGATAGACATCGATACGTAAATCTTTTTCGTCAACCTTATATTCAGTCTTTTCAATTTGTGGGATAACTTCGACCGCAACAAAACTGGTATGACGACGTTTATTTGCATCAAACGGACTAATACGTACCAAGCGATGAACACCAGCTTCGCTTTTGAAAACACCATAGGCGTTGACACCATTGACGGCGATTGAAGCACCCTTCACACCAGCGCCGTCGCCTTCTTCCACATCGGTAATTTCATAATTAAAATTTTGTTGTTCGGCGAAACGACACATCATACGCATTACCATTTCCGCCCAGTCTTGCGCTTCGGTACCACCCGCACCCGCAGTAATATTCAAGACACAGTTACAACCATCATATTTACCAACCAACAATGTTTTAACATAAAAGTCGTCAAATTGTTTTTTAACGCGAGCATATTCATCGGTTAACTCAGCTTCTGAACAAACTGTGGTCAATTCCAAAAAGTCCGTCAAATCATGTTCGACAGTATCAAATTCATCGCAAAATTCTTGCAATGATTTAATACGCTTATTTTGTTCAACATTATTCCAATCTTGTTCTTGTTTTTTCAGCAAAGTTTCTAACTCTTGTTTTTTTGTCGCTACCAGTTCATGAATTGCGTCCAGTTTCAACTTAGCTTTTTGTATGACACTATAATCTAACATAGCAAATTATTTCTTTTCCCCTTTAGCTTTTTCGGCTTTCGCCATTAAACGTTCTAATCTTTTATGATAATCATCAATCGCATTTGCGATAACCGATTGAATCAAGTCCGCAATATGTTTTTTGTTATCTGGAAAACCACCCAAACTGTTCATAATATCTTCACCTTTGATTTGTAAAGCATCTTGGATATTGCAGTTTTTTAACATATCGCACAAAACATCACTGGCTGCCAAACTGTAGACACTGCCAAAAGTTTTGAATTTAGCATCTTTAATGACACCATTATCAATTTGCATATAAAGACGAATCATGTCGCCAGCCCCCACACTGCCTACATGACCAACTGCATTTGCACCAGTAATCATACCTGCATTTTTCAATGTTTCAAATCTTTTGGAAATTATTTCGTTATACATTTTCCGAACCTCCAGTTTTCAAATTAATTGGACTTAGCGTACGTAATTTTTTAACACATGTAACCAAGCATTGAACCGTATAATCCAAATCATCTTTGGTAGTTCCGCGTCCCAAAGTGAAACGCACAGAACCGTTAATATAATTATCCGGAACGCCAATGGCTTTCAAAACATAACTTTGGTTCAAAGTTTCACTTGTACTTGCAGTACCAGTTGAAGCACGAACCCCCATAGTATCTAACATGGCAGTAAGACTTTCGCCGATAATACCACTGAAAGAGAAATTGATATTACTGCTTAAACGTTGAGTACGGTGACCATTTAAACGCGCTTCGGGAATTTTATCTTCTACTTCTTTAATGAAATAATCGCGCAATTGTTTCATACGAACATTGTTAGCGTTACCATCACGCATACAAATTTCCACGGCTTTACCTAAACCAACAATGGCAGGCAAATTGTAAGTACCACCGCGCATACCTTTTTCTTGGTGACCACCGTGCATGAAAGTATCAATTTTGGTACCACGTTTAATGTAAAGCGCACCCACACCTTTGGGACCGTAAATTTTATGACCTGACAAAGATAACGCTGTAATATCCATTTCCTTGACGTCGATACTGACGCTTTCCAAAGCCTGGGTAGCATCAGTATGGAAATAAACGTTGTTTTTGCTACAAATATTCGCAATCGTGTTGATATATTGAACAGTACCGACTTCGTGGTTAGCGGTCATTACCGAAACTAAGCATGCTGGTTTCGACAGTTTAGCCAACAAATCTGGAATGGAAATAATACCGTTTTCGTCGACTTTAATATATTCAACTTCAACGCCTTGCTTCTCCAACCATTGTGCGGCTTTGATAATACTTGGGTGTTCAATCGCACTGACCAAAACACGTTTAATTGGCGAAGCCCAAACAATACCTTTAATCGCCCAGTTATTAGATTCAGTTGCACCAGAAGTAAAATAAATTTCATCAGGATCGGCGTTAATAATTTTAGCAACCGCAGCACGCGCTTTTTCTACGGCTTCGCGAGCAGCGTATCCCGATTTATGTACTGAATTTGGATTACCAAAGTTAGACATAAAATACGGTTGCATTGCGTAAAAGACTTCGCCATTACAATATGTAGTAGCGGAGTTGTCCAAATAAATCTCTCTCTCTTGCGCCATATACTTATTTTACTCCTTTCTAAACAACAAAATCAAGTAATTTAGACACTTTAAGTGTTTTCTTAACATTTGGTAATCCGGAATAACGTTACCCACAACTTGCCAAAAAGCTGGCGTATGATTAAATTCCAATAAGTGACACAGTTCATGCACTACAATATAATCAAGTAAATTCGGCGGTAAAAAAATTGCACGCCAATTGATAGCAATGTTGCAGTGGTTATCGCAAACGCCCCACCGTGTTTTATTGTTATTGGTTGTAATTTCATTCGGACGCAGTTTCAAACGTTCTGCCATATAACGGACACGTTCGACCAAGACTTCGGCGGCGACTTTGCGGTACCATTTTTCCACCTTGCCGAGAATTTTATCACTTGAAAATTTTGCGGGTATTAACAATTTATCATCGCTAATCATAATTTCTTTTACATCTTTGGTAATCAGCGGAGTCAGTTCTTTTCCCAAAAACAAAAAAGTTGTGTAATTAACAACATTGGGATTGATATATGAATTGCTGCGAATCGCGTTTTGCTTTTTCAGTATCCAGTCTTCTTTTTCTTTGATAAAAGCGAATATTTTACTTTCGGGATAATTATATGGCGCGCGCACGATCAATTCGCCCTTAGCATTAATCATCAAGGACAAAGTGCGTTTATTAGTACGAATAATATTACGCGGATCTAGCATCTAAAAAAGATGATACCGCAACCCAGTTTGACTTGACAAGTGGAATGTTTCGACATTAAAATTGTAATGTGGCACGCGGTAGAATGACAGAGATTACCATCTTAAATCTGCTCAGCAATCGTCCTATGTACGGTGCTGAAATGATTGACGAAATCAAGCGATTATCGGGAAATACGGTAATCATGTCTTTACCAACTTTTTATTCATCTTTACACCGTATGGCGGATAAAAAATATGTCAACAGTTATCAAAAAGAATCTGCCATTGGCGGTCGTTGCCGTGTTTATAACATCACAAACACAGGTCGCGATTATTTAGCCAAAAATCCCATTAAAATTAATTATCAACAAATTGCGGACAACTCCGCCAAAGCACAAAAAACTTTCGCTTCATTGGAAGAAGCTTTTTCTTTGCCGCTAAGTAAAAAACCGACAACAACCGCATTGCCAGATGATAAACGCGTTTTGCAAATTACCCCAGCAACTCCAACCACAACACCGATTACAACAGAACCTAAAAAGAAAGAAACCAAGTTTGCCAGTTATACACCTTACATTGCACCAAATGAAAAAATTACTGCTACCCCGACCCCTCAATACCAACAAACAACAATTGGTTTGTCAGGCACTACGGGTGGCAGCGACTTACGCCCGTTATTAAAATTAAATAACATCGCGGTCGGCAACGATTACGTTTTGATTAACCGCTTGCACATTGTATCAGTGGCAATCACAACAATGATTTTTATGTTAATCAATTTGATTTTTTCGTTCACACACAATGTTCAAAATGAATGTTACGCCGTAGTTTATATTACTTTGGTTTTCTATGCCTTGATTTGGGCGTTGATATATTTGTTCTACCCACGTATTAAAGCAGCATTCAGTCTGAAATCTACCGGTATCCGCCAAACAATTTTTACAGCGATTTTAATTGCGTTAGTTATCGCATCAAGTTTAGCTACCGCGACCCCGACAGTCATGTGGTTGTTGGTCTTCGCACCATTCCCACTTATCCGTTTTGTTTTCATGGTCGCTTTGCGTAAAAGGAGTTGGTTCGCATGTTAACAGTCAAAAATTTGGAAAAAACCGACGCAAAAAAAATGTTAATGTCCAACGTTAATTTGACTTTGCACGAAGGCGAAGTTTTGGCTTTGGTCGGCGAACATGCCAGCGGTAAAAGTTTATTATCAAAGTTGATTTTAACCTTGTCACACAAAACTGGTGGCAAAATTAAAGTTTCCACCAATCAATATATTGGTGCTTTTATTCCGCATGAACAATTGATGCCACACGTTACTGTGCAAACCGCGATTAAAGATTATTGCAAATTGCGCGACTACCCTTACAGCAGACGCAATACCAAAAATGTTTTAGCGTTATTTAATTTGCATAAACATTATCATCATCAAATTTCACAATTATCGCAATCCGAACGCGATTTGTTAAAATTGGCGATGCCGTTAATTTTGCGTACAGATATTTTAATTTTAGATAATCCATTCGGCAACCTTGAAAAACAACAAGCCAAAGACTTGCGCGTTTTGTTAAAGAAAATCAGCAAAGAACTACGCACGTCAATCATGGTAACCGCTTCTAAGATGTCCGACATTGAAGAATTTTGCGACACCATTGCAATTATTGATGACGGTGCCATCATTGCAATTCAATCTTACAATGATATGATTGCCCGCGAAACCGACAAAACCAAACTGGGCGTAACTGTTGCGGAACCGAACTTTGCCGCCAAAGTGATTGAGGATACTTTCCAAGTCCCCGCGCGTCTGTGTGGCGACCAAGTAATTGTCAACTTAAAACCCGAACGCGTACAAGACGTGGTTGACGCTTTAATCAACGCCCACGTCACAGTTATCAGCGCACAACGCGTTTATCGTTCACTCGACTATCAATACTGGGAACTGATCAACAGCCGTAAAAAATATTATTGATTTAATTAGTTATGTGAGTTTTTATATTCTGTTACCCAAGATGGTTCAGTGATTGGTGTATTGGTTTTAGTAAGTGCCACTGAAATATTAGGCATACCTTGAGAATAATCTGGAGTTTGAAAACCTAATACTGCACTAATTATATCATCATTATCACTTAGATTGACTGTTGCTTTCATATTATAATTATCACTCATTGGTTCCACTCCCGCTAATTTTACCAATTTATTAAAATCGCCAGATAACGTTAAACTATAACCTTCTTCTGTAATTTCTTTAGTGACTTCATTGTCGTAAATACTATCAAATGCTTCATCATTAAACAATTTTTCATAAAAATCCAAAAGAGCAAAAGTGAAGCATTCTTCCATACTAACAGATTGAGCCTTACTAAGTAATTCTTCCGCGGTATTACCTCTTGATATTA
>JAZLKE010000003.1:0-22662 GCA_045597505.1 Clostridia bacterium
CCACGGCGTCAAGCCACCGACATTTTGTGTTGCAGGTAGTCCAGGGTATGGACCATACCCATCATAACTTCCCCACCCACCACCCATCATATTCAAGATCCCATAATGCTCACCATCACTAAATCCCTTAAAAGTTCCGTCAGCAATTTTACATGAAACATCTGAACCATAAGCATCAATCATTGATTTATAAAACACGGCTGTAAAACTTCCCCCACCAGCACCACTGGCAATGGCTGTTCCTGCACTAGTACCCATTGGCAAGGCAAAGTTACTTTGTACATAGGTTGCACCACCGCCGTCCATACTGCCATCCCTGGCTGCACCTTTACCACCAGGGACACCAATCCGTACTGTCATACTGTTACCTTTATAAAAGGCAATACAAACCGCGCCCTGACCACAAGCCGTATAATCACCAATATTACCAGCTTGACCTTCAAACATGACCAAATATGTTCCTTCGTCAAAATTTAACGTTGTCGTTTCATTGCCGTTCTTGGCAGTTCCACTCATATCCCAATACGTCTTCCCCCGTTTATCCACCGTAGCAGCATTAAGGATAGTAGTATTAGTAGTATTGTATTTATATAATACATCATAGACAGCAGTAAAAAGAGCGCCTGCGGCAATGATTACAGACAGCACAATGATTGACGCTATTCTTTTCTTACTGTGGTACTAACTTATTCGGCACCTTTCAACGCTTCGACCATGTCGATTTTACGGTTCTTACGACTAATTAACCAACTGACCGAACGCGTCCATTTGGCTTATAACATTGTGGAAACTTTATGCCACGAATGCGTTTATCACCAACACGCCAACACCAATTACGATACCATGATTAGTTTAACTACCAAAACACTACTCTCGCTTTTTGTTTGATTGGCAAAGGTTGACAATCAGATTTAATCAGTGTTAACCTGAAATAGGTTTCACATATGTTAGAATTACAAAATATTAATTACTCCGTACGCGAAAACGGAGTTGAAAAACAAATCTTAAAAAACATTTCCTTAACCATTGGCGACCACCAAAACGTAGTTATTACCGGTCAGAACGGAAGTGGTAAGTCGACACTGGCAAAAATTATTATGGGAATTATTCAACCCACCAGTGGTAAAATTATTTTCAACGGTCAAGACATTACCAACCTATCAATTACCGAACGCGCTCAAAAAGGAATTGCTTTTGGTTTCCAACAACCAGTAATATTCAAAGGTTTGAAAGTTAAAGACCTATTAAAAATCATTTTACCGTCAAATGTCGATTGTCACGAATGTTGTACTTACCTTTCCCGAGTCGGTCTTTGCGCCAAAGATTATTTAGATCGCCCATTGGACAATAAATTATCTGGCGGCGAATTAAAGCGCATTGAAATTGCGACAGTACTCGCCCGCCAAGCGCAACTCAACATTTTTGACGAACCCGAAGCAGGCATTGATTTATGGAGTTTCGACAATTTAGTTAGCATTTTTCAACAACAGCAAGCAACTAACATAATCATCAGCCACCAACACAAAATCATCGCGATTGCCGATACGGTGGTTTTATTAAACAACTCACAAATTGATCAGATTGGTACACCAGAAGCAATCATTCAATTTATCAACACATCTAAACATTGTGCCAAATTAGGAGGTGCCAATTGATGGACAAAATCACCCAAGCATTATTGCTACAAACTTCTGACCTGCACGACATACCACAAGGTGCCTATAACATACGTAAAGACGGAAAATTACTTTCGCGCAACACCACCGCCGCAATTCAAATTGTTTCAAAAACCGATAAAGACGGTATTGATATTATCATCGCACCAAACACAAAAAACCAAAGCGTGCATATCCCCGTAGTAATCACACAAGGCGGTCTTAACGATTTAGTTTATAACGATTTCTACATCGGCGAAAATTGCGATGTTTTAATTGTGGCAGGTTGTGGCATTCACAATGACACCAACCTAAACAGCAGTCATAATGGCATGCATACTTTTCACATTGGCAAAAACGCTAAAATTAAATACGTCGAAAAACATCTTGGTTCTGGCAATAACCTTGGCGAAAAAAATCTTAACCCCACCACCACAATTTTCATGGACGAAAACAGTTATTTTGAAATGCAAACCGTACAACTTGGCGGTGTTAATTCAGCTGAACGTAATACAAACGCAACCTTAAAAGCCAACGCCACCTTAATCATCAACGAAAAAATTCTTACCACCGACCACCAAAAAGCCACAACCAATTTTACAGTCGAACTAATTGGCGACGATTCCAAAGTCGAAGTCACTTCGCGCTCGGTTGCCCAAAACCAAAGTTTCCAAGCATTTAATTCCAACATTATTGGTAAAGCCAAATGTTTTGGTCATGTCGAATGTGACGGCATTTTATCCGACAAAGCAGTCATCAATTCTACACCCCAAATTTCCGCTCAAAACATCAACGCCATGTTAATCCACGAAGCCGCTATCGGCAAAATTTCCGAAGACCAAATCATCAAACTCATGACCTTAGGTTTAACCCAAGAAGCCGCCGAAAATCACATCATCACGGGCTTCCTCAGTTAACCCACGCAAAAACTTCCAAAATAATTGGTGTCCCCGGCGGGAATCGAACCCTCATCGGACCCTTAGGAGGGGTCTGTTCTATCCATTAAACTACAGGGACTTGTTGATAGTTTACCACACGCAACCCCGCTTTGACTATACTTTTTACATCGCGCATGTTACAATTTTGGCGATGAAAGATGACGACGTCATTTACAGTTTTCAACCTTTAATTGCTCCTGACAGCGAAATTTTATTTCTTGGCTCTGCGCCCAGTGTTTTGTCGCGCCGTAACCAATTTTTTTACGGAAACCCCAGTAACCGTTTTTGGAAAATTTTGTCCGCATTATATCACGAAGATTTTGTCAACGCCGACATTCCAACAAAGACCACTTTAATTCACAAACACCACCTCGCATTATCCGACGTCTACGCCAGTTGCCAAATGAAAAAAGCTGGCAGTTCGCTTGACAGTAACATTGTCAACGCGGTCTTCCAAGACATTCCACACATTATCCAAGGCACCAACATACATAAAATTTATATTACTTCAAAGAAAGCCTATACCGATTTCGTCGCCCATTGGCAAGGTCAATTACCCGCTACCGTTCAAGTAATTTGCCTACCTTCCCCGTCCGCCGCCAACCGCAGCATTTATAAAACCGACGACGATTTAATCACAGCGTGGCAAAACATAATTTTTGCATAAACCTCTTGCAATTCGACATAAGATGAATTAAACTATCCGCAATCAAAAAGGAGCATCAAAATGGAACAAAACGATCAACAAAAAAAGAAACACATTCCGGCAGAACAATTCTGCAAAAATTCTTGCAAATTAAATATCAAAAACATGGGTGACTATTTAGAAGCCGCCTACCACGAAGAATTGTTGGAGGGCGAACAATTATCGAACTGCAACAACGTTGCCAACTGCCAAGAATGTAACAACGTATTGTGCTAATTATTTACAATCATTAAAAAAAAGCGCTATTCACTTAGCGCTTTTTCTTTTGCCATAATTTTAACAAGCGTTGACAAGCCTCACGCGTGTTGGCGTACGAATTAAAGCCAGTTAAGCGGATATAGTTTTCGCCCTCCGTACCAAAGCCCACCCCGGGTGTACAAACAATGCCTGCGTTTTTCAACAGGAAATCAAAACATTCCCACGCGCCCCGCATTCCGGGACAACGCACCCACACATAAGGCGAATTTTTACCACCCACATACGACCATTGCAATTTGTCCAACGTCTGACAAATCAATTGTACATTACGTTGATAATAAGCAATATTTTTTGCAATCGCGGTTAAACCTTGTTCGGTAAAGACCGCCACAGCTCCACGTTGCACAACGTAACTGACCCCATTAAATTTGGTACTTTGGCGCCGACACCATAATTGCAGTAAACTGACCCCGTCCGTTGTAACCAATTTTTTCGGCACCACCGTATACCCACAACGCACACCAGTAAATCCCGCCATTTTAGAAAACGAACAAATTTCAATTGCACATTCGCGCGCGCCGTCAATTTCATAAATACTGCGTGGCAAATCGGCATCAACTACGAAACACGCGTACGCCGCATCGTATAAAATTACACTACCATGTGCGCGGGCAAAATCCACCCACTGTTTTAATTGCGCACGATTATAGCAAGCGCCGGTCGGGTTAGACGGATTACACAAGTAAATAATATCGGCAACCACATTTTCGTCTGGCATGGGTAAAAAACCATTCGCCATAGTGGCGCGGAAAAATTTAGATTGACGTCCGAGCATTAAATTCGTATCTAAATAAACTGGATAAACTGGGTCACACATAGCTACGGTGGCTTGCGGGTCGAAAATATCCAATAGGTTACCTAAATCACTTTTTGCGCCATCACTGATGACAATTTCGTCCGCATCTAATTTGACACCACATTGTTTTTGGTAAAATTTACGAATGGCTTCCCGTAACCACGGATAACCAATTTCGGGTCCATAACCACGGAAAGTTTTACTGTCGCCCATTTCACTGCAAGCCCGTTTCATAGCTTGCACTACTACGGCAGGCAAAGGTCGCGACACGTCGCCAATGCTCAACTTAATAATTGATTGTTCGGAGTGCTTGGCTTGAAATTCACGCGTACGTTTCGCAACTTCACTAAACAAATAGTTTTCTGGCAATTCTAAATAATGACGGTTAATGCGCATTTACCACCTCGTCAACTTCAACAATTCCCCGAAAAACCGTAACCGCAGGTCCTAACAACCGCACGTGTTCGCCCGCACAATCTACCACCAACTCGCCACCAGGTAAATCAACCCGCACCAACTTTTCGCGATTACATAACCCCCGCGCAATACTTGCCAAAGCCGCCGCACACACTCCCGTACCACAACCCAAAGTTTCCCCACTGCCACGTTCCCAAACGCGCATTTGCAAATGGTTTTCGCCCACTACACGGACAAACTCCACATTGGTTCCATGCGGGAAAAGTTTACTATGCTCAATGCGTTTGCCCAACCGCGAAATATCATAATGCGCGATTTCAAATTTAGGAAACCACACCACATGCGGATTGCCAATCTCAACCGCGGTCAAATCATGCATACCCGCCAATTCAACTTGCCGTACCGCCGCTTTGCCCATATCCACACTGAAATAATTATCGCGCAAACGACGTACAATTTTTACGCCACTTTTCGTATTTACGCGCACCACATTTCCGCGTACAACTTTTTGTTCAATTAACCATTGCGCCACACAGCGTACCGCATTACCACACATTAACCCTTCGCTGCCATCTGCATTGTACATCGCCATCGTAATATCCGCGCCGTTTTCACCAGGTAACATTAACACTAAACCGTCCCCACCTACGCCAAAATGACGGTCGCTTAACCGCTTAGCCAACTGTGCGGGCTGTTCAATTTTTTGTTGGCGTGCGTCAACATAAATGTAATCGTTGCCCACGCCCTGCATTTTGGTAAACTCTAACAACATACCGCTATCTATGCGAAGGCAGTCAAAATGTTTACAACTTAATTTCCACGGGATTGTGGCGCAGTAAGTCCGTACTGGTCAAATAATACTTGATGCCGTTTTTAGTATAGACCAAATCGCCACGCCCGCCCTTACCATGTAAGTGTCCATAAATTACCGCGTCCACATGGTACTTTTCGCACAACTGGGTAAACGGCGAATCATCGCGCATACAGTTGAAGGGCGGATAATGTAAAATCGCCACCAACTTTTTGTCGCCTTTGTCGCCCGCACTTTGCAACGATAATTCAAAGCGCATCACTTCGCGGTCATAAATTTTTTTGTCTTCTTCGGTTTGTGTACGATTGCGTTCTGGTGTTTGCCAACCGCGCGTACCAACAAAAATTGTATCACCAATCGTCACACTGTCATTTTGTAAAACTTTAATGTTATCACCTACAAAAGCCCGAATTTTGGAAATACTTTTCCACCAATAATCATGGTTACCGCGAATAATAATTTTCGTACCATTCAAACTGCGAATAAAATCAAAATCGGCTTTGGTTTCTTCCATGCGCATCGCCCAAGAAATATCGCCCGCAATCACACCAATATCATCGGGTCCCACTTGCGCGTTCCAATTCTTTTTGATTTCTGCTTCGTAATTTTGCCAATGGTCCCCAAAAATATCCATCGGTTTATTCACACCAAACGACAAATGAAAATCAGACAGTGCAAACAGTTTCACTGATGTTTTCTCCTGAAATCGAATTTCGACCAAGCCCCATCTTCAGGTGGATTAACAATAAATTTCATGCGGTCATGTGTGGTTGGATGATTGAACTCTAATTGGTACGCCCACAACGCGATGTCTTTGACGCCTTTACGGGCCCCGCCATAACGCGCATCTCCCACAATCGGATTGCCGATGTGTTTCATCTGTACGCGAATTTGGTGCGAACGCCCAGTTTCCAATTCGACCGCCACCAAAGTATCCCCATCTACCGTGTTAACAGTTTGGTAAGTCAACTCCGCGCGCTTAGCCCCCGTCGTCGTTTGTGGTACCACGGCTACTGTATTATGAATTTCGTCCTTAGCCAACCAATTGACCAAAGTTGCGGTACGTTCTTTAGGTATACCACGGACAACCGCGTAATAGGTCTTGTGAAAAGTGCCGTCCTTGATTTGTTCACTCAAACGCGCCGCCGTCTTACTGGTTTTAGCAAAAACCATGACCCCACCAGTCACGCGGTCCAAACGATGCACAATGCCGACGAAACCGCCAGTATATTCTTTCAAGGCTTCTTGCAGACTTTGGTCGTGCGAACTGTCCGCCACGGTGGGGACGTTTTGTGGCTTAATGACCACTAACAAATGATTATCTTCGTAAATGACAGCAGGTGTTTCCATTTATCACATTATACATGTAAAAAAAAAGTTAGTAAACAATTTGCAACTATTTTCATTTACTGTTAATATATAAGTACAGGAGGTGTGTTTTAATGGGATGCTGTGAAGGATGTCCAGGTTGCGGCAAACCAGCAAAATAATCAACGCACTATGAAATTGGGGAAAGGAACAATCTTAGCAATTTTTGAATCATTGCTTTTCGTCATTGGAGCGGTCTTTTGTGCGCTCGTTTTGATTATTCCTTCTAACCCAATTTGGGCGTTAGGTGCTGGTATTGCATGCGGACTTGCGAGCGCGATCATGTGGTCGTGCTCCTTGTTCGTCCGCTTAGGTAAACGCGCCCATGAACATCACCAAGACAAAAAAATAACCGCCGATAACGTTGCCAAAAAAATCTTGGCTGACGATATATCCGAAGATACTTACGAATTACACCGCGCCGACGATTACGCCAGTGTGGAAGATATTATTCCCGACGTGCGTCCCGCAGAACCGGTCAGCATCGACGACTTCTTACCCGATACCCCAGCCCAATCCGACCAACCGAACGAATAATTAACAATCAAAAAGCCATTCAAATTCGAGTGGCTTTTTTATATCAGAATACATCATTTATATCGGACGGAGTCGCCAACGGCACAATGTCGGGCAAGTTCGCTTTGACCTTGGTTGCTGGCACCGCGACAGTCGCAAAACCGCTGGATTTATCCACATCTTCTGGATTCATGAAAGTTGTCAATTCGCCAATAAATTGTAATTTGAAATACGGGGTCGGACCGCTACGGTTTTTCGCGATAATGATTTTGGCTTCGTAGTCACGACTATGTTCGTTTTGTTCACTTTGCGTTTCGGTCTTAGGTTTGTGAATAAACATAACAATATCCGCATCTTGTTCAATCGCACCAGATTCACGCAAATCCGACAAAACTGGTTCGTCATTTTCGTTTTTATCAGTACGGTCCACACGACGGTTCAACTGAGACAGCAAGATAACTGGAATTTCCAATTCCTTGGCCATCAATTTCATCATACGGCTGTTGGCCGCGACTTGCTCTTGACGGCTTTCACGACCATTACCGTTAGGCGCCGCCATCAAGCCCAAGTAGTCAATCATCACCAAATCCAAACCATGTTCGCGTTGCAAACGCATACATTTACGCATAATTTCGGCGGCTGTAATTGCCCCACTGGCGTCCAAATAAATATCGGCTTTTTGCAATTTGCTATTGGCGTCCCACAGGCGTTGCCATTCTTCTGGCGTTAATTCCCCATGCAAAGCATGCGACAACGACACGCGCGCCACCGAACAAATCACACGGTTAGTTAATTCGGTCTTGCCCATTTCCAATGAGAACACCGCAACTTTGGCTTTCTTTTCCAATGCTGCGTGCAATACCATATTCATTGCCAAACTGGTTTTACCCACGGACGGACGCGCACCGATAATAATCAAGTTACCCTTTTGTAAACCATTGGTCACGCTGTCCAAAACACGATACCCCGTTTCAATACCGCGCATCGCCGTTGGATCGTGTTGCACTAAATCAAAGTTGTTCATGACGGTTGGCAACTCAGCCGACAACTTGGTCAATTCTTGGCGTTCGTCTTCCTTACTGATATCAAAAATCAATTTTTCGGCATACTTCAACGCCGCGTGTCCATCTTCAAAATCCTTGTCAGGTTGACTTAAAGATTTAGTAATTTCGGTCGAAGCCTTTTCCAAACGACGTAACGTTTCGTCCTTGCGCAAAATTGCAACATAATGACGGAAGTTAACCGTCGACGGAATAATGTCCATCAAACTGGTTAAATATTCATTACCGCCTACCGCTTCCAATTTGCCAGTATTTTTCAAACGTTCCGACAAGGTCACCAAATCCACCGCAATATTTTTGTTCGCCAAATGACAAATTGCTTCATAAATGGTACGGTGCGCTGGCGTATAAAAATGCGACGGTTTCAAACGCGTAAAAACATCTAAGCAGTCGTTATCCAAAAGTACGGCTGCAATCACAGATTGTTCGGCTTCTAAGTTGTGAACCATTGTTTTGATTATAACATGAACCGCGACCACTTGCAATATGTTTTGGAATATGGTATAATTCAACGTTGGATAGATGGGCAATTAGCGACTGCCTGTAACCCGTGCGCTAACCGGGATTGACCACACGGTTGAGAGCGCGTACCGAATCATGTTAGTCAGACTCTTTCGGTGATGACGCTTGACGGCTTAGTAATCGTTGAGATTGTGAATCGTGTCAGATGAGGAATCAAGCAGCACTAAACAGTTTTCGCCGAGTTAATTAAGTGACGCCAGGCCGAGCCGTAAGACCGACTACCGTTTTTGGGGAAACGACCGATCCGTGTTCCAACACCATTAAAACACCGCATACCTCCGCGGTGTTTTTATTTTTCCAAACTATCTTTGAATTTTTTACTTGGCTTGAATATCGGCTTAGTTTTAGCTTTAATTTTAATCGTTTCGCCAGTCAAAGGATTACGCCCGTGGCGCGCCGCCGTCTTTTTCATTTGGAACTTGCCAATATCCAAAACGACTTCGTCCCCGCTCTTAACACCGTTCATGATTTGGTTTTCCATCCACCCCACCATGTTTTTGGCGTCCTTTTTACTTGTGCCGAATTCCGCACTAAATTCCATGATTAAATCACTTTTTCGCATACTTTGTTTATTTCCGTTGCGCCATAAATTTAATCAACATAGCCCCACTTACCAACAAAGCCACCCCGTAACATAACAAGTTAGCAATACTGACTGCCACAATTCCTATGTTTTTTAAGGTCACAATTTCAAAAACAACCTTAACCACCCCGCCCGCGATTAACGCCCACATTGGAATTTTTTCGTGGTCAATCCCTTGTAAGATACTGCCCGCGACCTGTACCAACCCAATCAAAATTACCGCCCAACATTCAATGCGCAACAATAACACCGCAATTGCCAATTCTTCGGGTCGATTTTCAAACGCACGCCGATATAATAGCGTTAAAATAAACTTTGGCAACACACACAAGCCGACCGCCACTACCAAACCAAACAGTGCGACAAACCCCAGTGCCAAACAACCGCGTTTACGCATAGTCGCGATATTGCCCTGTTTGTACGCCCGCGACACCATGGGTAACATGACCGTAGCCAGCGCAATCCCAACCACACTTGGCAAATTAATTAAAGTATGCACCGCCCCTGTTGCAATACCGTACAGTTCGGTCGCCTGTTCCACACCACTTTGTTTTAACGCATTCACAATGTAAAAACTGTCAAACAACTGCACCAACGGAAACGCGAGCGACATCACCATGATTGGTGTTGCTATGCGAAAAATTCGACCAATCACTTGCCACGACAATAACGACCAAAAGCCCACAACTTTAGTTGTCCGCGTACGCACACGATAAACCACTGCCAACATGACCGCGGCTATCAATTCAGATACAGCAACCGCTACAATCGCGCCAAACACTGCCCACAACGCGCCATACTTTATTAACCAAAACGCCAAACCCAAACCAACCGCAACTTTGACTAACTGTTCCACAATTTGAGAAACTGCCGTCGGTACCATGTTATTCAAACCTTGGAAATATCCACGGTACGCCGAAATTACGCACACAAACCACACTGCCGGCGCAATTGCCAAATATAACGGCCAAATTTCCGACTTACCCTGTAAACTGGCAATTGGTCGCGCTAACGCTAAAAACGCCACCGTAATCACCGCACCAATCGCCATCAACACTACCAACGCATTGACAAAAATCTGCTTAGTTTGTTTTGCATCATCACGAACACGTGCAATCATTTTGGATAAAGCCACTGGAATACCTGCGGATGAAACAATCAATAACAAGGCATATAATGGAAACACCAGTTGATACAACCCAATCCCGTAATTACCGACGATGTTGGAAAGTGGAATACGAAAAAGGACCCCCAGTAAGCGGCAAACTATACCTGCCACACTGAGGATCACTGCCCCTTTAATTAATCCCTTTTTCGCCACACAAACAGTATGTGTGATTCAGGCTTATTTCATTACTTTACCACGTTGGCGTAAGCGTTTTCCGTGATCAAGTTCAATTTTACGAATACGTAAATTCTTAGGTGTAACTTCCAACAATTCGTCTTCGTTGATAAATTCCAACGCTTCTTCCAAGGTGAAGACCAACGGCGGAGTTAAACGCAACGCTTCATCACTACTCTTAGAACGCATATTGGTTAATTCTTTCTTTTTGCAGACGTTAACCGTAATATCATCGCCCGCAGGATTAGAACCAACTACCATACCGCCATAAACGGTTACGCCCGCGCCAATAAACATTGTTCCACGGTTTTGTGCGTTATACAAACCATAAGCATTACTTTCGCCGTCTTCAAACGCAATTAAGCTACCAGAAGAACGAGTTGCAATATCGCCTTTGTAATAATCGTAGCCATTGCTAATCGTATTCAAAACGCCTTCGCCTTTGGTATCGGTCAACAATTCACTCTTATAACCGAACAAACCACGCGCAGGAATTAAAAATTCCAATTTCAAACGACTACCTTGCGGTGTCATGGTTAACAATTCCGCACGACGCGCACCCATTTTTTCCATTACCGCGCCCATGCAATTTTCTGGCACATCAATCAAAGCCTTATCCATTGGTTCCATCAATTTGCCATTTTCGTCGCGTTTATACAAAACTTTCGGCATACTAACCGCAAATTCGTAACCTTCACGACGCATGTTTTCAATTAAAATTGACAAATGCATTTCGCCACGACCACAAACTTTGAAAGCTTCGGTCGAATCGGTATCACTGACTTTCAAACTTAAATCTTTATCGGCTTCCTTGTATAGGCGGCCACGTAAATGGCGACTGGTCACAAATTTACCTTCTTTGCCCGCCAACGGACTGTCATTAACCAAGAAAGTCATTTCCACACTAGGTTCACTGATTTTGGTAAACGGCAAAGCCTGTGGGTGTGCTGCATCACAAATCGTATCGCCAATTCCAACATCAGCGCAACCCGAAATACAAACAATATCGCCACCTTGGGTATTTTCAATTGGCAATTTATTCATTGCCATAAATTCGCAAATTTGGGTAACTTTGAAATTAGTTTTAATGGCTTCATCGTGATAGTTTACACGTACCGCACCCATGTTCACGCCCATTTGACCACTGGTAACTTTACCTACCGCCATCTTGCCCACGTACTCACTATATTGGGTAGCAGAAACCAACATTTGGAAACTGCCTTCGGGGTCAAATTCTGGTGCTGGTAAATATTCAATAATTTTATCAAGTAATGGTTGCATGTCTTTGTTTGCCGTTTCCATCGTCAAGCCCGCCACACCGTTACGCGCACTGGCATAAACAAATGGGCTGTCCAATTGTTCTGAACTGGCATCTAAATCCATTAACAGCGCCAAAACTTCGTCTTCCACTTCTTTAATACGCGCATCTGGACGGTCAATTTTATTGATAACAATAATGACTTTATGTCCCAATTCCAAAGCCTTTTGCAACACAAAACGGGTTTGTGGCATTGGTCCTTCGTAAGCATCAACCACCAACAAAACACCATCGACCATTTTCAAAGAACGTTCGACTTCACCACCAAAGTCCGCGTGACCGGGAGTATCCACAATATTGATTTTTACACCTTTGTAACGCACTGCGCAGTTTTTTGCCAAAATAGTAATACCACGTTCGCGTTCCAAAGCACCGCTGTCCATCACACGGTCAGCAACTACTTGGTGGTCATTAAAAGCACCACCTTGTTTTAATAACTCATTGACCAAGCTGGTTTTACCATGGTCAACGTGGGCGATAATCGCCACATTACGAATCTTCTCATTCTTCTGTATCATGGGGAAAATAATAGCACAAAATGGCAGTTTCTGCAATGACAATTTTTTTATTGCAATTTGACGTTTTCTTCACCCAATAGTTGGTTAAGTTCGTACAGAATCGCTTTACACTCGCGAATTTTGATTTCAGGTGCAAACGCGTTACCCGTGGCTGTATCTTTAATCACCACTGGAATATCGCCACTGTAAGATGTTAACGCGTTAAAACAATCCGCTTTAACAACTTCGTCTTGCAAATTAAAACGTAAGTACAATTTGCGTTGATGAGTTACTGGCACTTCCATTGCTGGTGTTTCTTGCTGGTTCAGCAATTCAACCGTATCCGCCATAACAATTGGACTTTGACCGTCACGCATAGAAAGTGTACCATGGATTTTTACCACGCTTTCTTCGGCAATCATATTTTTTACGCGCGCCCAATTTTTCGGGAACAACATTACATCGCAGGTGCCATACCAATCTTCCACTTTCAAAATTGCCATTTCGTCATGATTCTTTTTGGTATAGACTTTTTTAATTTCGGCAACCAAAGCCCCCATCGTCACACTGGAACCGTCTTCTAATTCTGGCATATCTGCATTGTTTTCTTCGTCATTATCTTCCATTACCACGCCGCTTTCTTCTTCGTTTTCTTCTTCGTTTTCGCGTGGCAATTTAGAAGTATCAAAAGTAAACTGTCCAATTTGGTTGACGTATTTATCCAACGGGTGACCACTTAAATACATTCCAACGTATTCTTTTTCAAAACGCAACTTAGTATTTTGGTCATATTCTTTAACATTTGGCATTGGCACATCAACCACAGTTTCGGTTTCCGCACCAAACAAAGTCATTTGTCCTAAATCCGTGGCTTTTTTATCGTTCATTACCGCCTTAACCACAGTTGGATAAATACTCATCAATTGACTACGATATGCACCTAATCCATCAAAACAACCCGATAAAATCAAACTTTCCAAACAACGTTTATTCAAAGCTTCGGACGGTGCGCGCTTACAGAAATCCAAGAACGAAGTATATTGACCATGCGCATCACGTTCGGCAATGATTTGATTAACCACACCTTCGCCAACATTTTTCAACGCCGACAACGCAAAACGAATTGATTTGTTATCGCTGTCAACCACGAACTCAGCCGCACTTTTGTTAATGTCTGGTGGCAAAATCGCCGACTTACCTTTGATACGTACTTCGGTAATGTAATGCACCATATCATCACGTTTGTCGATACGGTTACTAATCATGGACGCCATAAAGAACGGATAGTAATAATGTAACAGGTATGCAGTTTGGTACGACAAAAACGCATAACAAGCCGCATGTGATTTATTAAACGCATAGCCCGCGAACTTTTCCATTTTGGCAAAGATACTGGCGGCGACTTCGGCAGGCACACCATTGTTAACCGCACCTTTAATGTTCATTTCCTTGTTACCATAAAGGAAAATGTTTTTTTGTTTTTCCATTTCGGCAACTTTCTTTTTACCCATCGCACGACGCACAATATCCGCTTGTCCCAACGAATAACCCGCAAGGTTTTGGAAAATCTGCATGACCTGCTCTTGGTAAACAATTTGTCCGTAGGTTTCTTTCAAAATATCTTTTAACAACGGGTGTTCATAAACGGTTTTTTCTGGGTGGTGTTTGTTTTCACAGTAAGCTGGAATCATGTCCATTGGACCAGGACGGTACAAAGAAACACCCGCAATCAAATCTTCGATGCAGTCCGGCTTTAACATCTTCATAAATTTTTTCATGCCGCCACCTTCAAGTTGGAACACGGCATCGGTTTCGCCCGCACCAATCATTTTGAAGACGTTTTGGTCATTATATTCCATATTGTAGAAATCAATCTTTTTACCCAATTGACGTTCTACCGCTTTAATCGCACCATCAATATCCGTAGTCGTAATCAAGCCCAAGAAGTCCATTTTCAAGAAACCAAGTTCTTCGACTTCGGTCTTATCATATTGCGTCGTAATCTTGTCGCCATTTTTTGCCAATGGACAAGCGTCACCCACAATGCGTTTACAAATCACGACACCAGCCGCATGCACACCACAGTTGCGCGGGAAATCTTCCACCTTAATTGCCATATCCACAATCTTTTTAACGGTCGGGTCATTTTTGTACATTTCGGCAAGTTCAGGCTTGTACAAATCATCAAATTTGGCTTTTTCTTTCGCCAATTTTTCAGGGTCAGTAATCTTGGATAAATCTTTCAAACCAAAGATGTATTCCAAATAAGGCGACTTCTGTTTTTGATTAATTTCAATCGGCTTAGTAATTTTCGCAACTTCACTGAATGGCACATCAAACACGCGCGCAATATCTTTAATCGCTGCCTTAGCTTTCATCGAACCAAAAGTCACAATTTGACAAACATTGTCGCGACCATATTTGTCGACCACATAATCGATAACTTCACTACGACGACGTTTACAAAAGTCCAAATCAAAATCTGGCATACTGCGACGTTCCAAGTTCAAGAAACGTTCAAACAGCAAATTATATCTCAACGGATCCAACTTGGTAATTCCCAAAGCGTACGCCAAAATTGAACCCGCACCCGAACCACGACCAGGTCCAATTGGAATACCATGTTCGCGCGCAAAACGCATAAAGTCCGCAACGATTAAGTAGTAATCAATAAAACCTTGACTTTCTACGACATGGAATTCTTTTTCGTAACGTGCTTGAATTTCGGGCGTAATTTCGCCATACAAACGCTTTAAGCCCTCTTCCGCATTACGTTTGAAATAGGTCACATTATCTTCCCCCGTAGGCGAAGTAAATGCTGGAATCAAATCCGCACGCGCGAACGGGTCGCAGTTGCACTTATCTGCAATTTTAACGGTATTACTAATCGCTTGCGGAACATCGGGAAATAAAGCCGCCATTTGTGCGCCCGATTTGTAATAAAATTCTTGCGTCTCAAAACGCATACGGTCAGTATCCGCAATTTTTCTTTGCGTACCAATACACAACAAAGCGTCCTGCATTTCCGCATCTTCTTTATAGAGATAGTGAATATCATTGGTTGCAACCAATTCAATTTTTAATTCGTCCGCCAATTTCAAAATGCCACGGTTGACTTTCTTTTGTTCGGGAATGCCATGGTCTTGTAATTCTAAATAGAAATCTTCTCCGAACATTTTTTGCAAACGTACCGCATATTTTTTGGCTTCGTCGTATTCGTCAAGGTTCAAATAATACGGTATATGCCCTGCCAAACACGCAGAAAAACAAATTAAACCTTCGTGATGCGCTTCCAAAAAATCATAGTCAATACGCGGTTTATAGTAAAATCCTTTTGTCCATGCCGCCGTATTGATTTTACACAAATTAATGTAGCCCGTGTTGTTTTTACATAACAAAATCATGTGCCCGCGGTGTTCGCCAGCTTCACGTTTGTTCATGTCATCAACAATGTAAATTTCGCAACCAATAATGGGTTTTATCCCCACACCTTTACAAGCTTGGAAAAATTTATATGCGCCATACATGTTGCCATGGTCCGTAATCGCGCAAGCCCCAGCACCCTGTTCTTTGGCAATTTTGACCAACTTAGAAATACGCGCCGCACCGTCCAGCAAGCTGTATTCTGTATGTACATGCAAATGGACAAAACGTGGTCCATAGTCTTTATCAGAGGAAGGTTGGTTCTGTGGTAAATTTTCGTCCATTGAGATAGTATAGCAAAGACTGTGGCGCAAAGGCAAATTCTATCTCGGTCGCACACAAACATTGTTTATCTTTATGATACAAACGGTTAAGTTCGGCTTTGCCATATTTGCCGTCCCCCACGATATATAAGCCAATTGTCGCTAAATGCGCACGAATTTGGTGTGTACGTCCAGTTAATGGTCGCACCTTGATAACGGAAAATTCGCCCTTGGGACGCACGTATTCCACCACGGTCTTTACGGGTAAAGCATGCGGTTGTTTTTCTTTTTCAATTGTTACAAAGCCCGAATCCTTGTCTTTCAACAAATAACCCGTCAAAGTGACTGGCGATTTTTTCAAAGTTCCAAAACATAACGCCAAATAAGTTTTATGCACTTGACCGTTGGCAAAAGCTTCTAACAGTGCCTGTTCCGCAGCAGCATTTTTGGCGAAGAGCACTAAACCTTCGGTATTCACATCTAAACGGTGAACCGCAGTTAAACCAAGCAACTTTTCCAAAGTGTTTTCACCGTTGGGACTACTGGTTTCAATTCCTTGCGATTTGAAGACTACCGCAATGTTTTCGTCTTCCCAAATCATACGGTACGGTTGCCAACTGCGCAATGCATCGTCTGGATAGTAAACCTGTACACTATCTCCCACTGCTAAACTGACATCACGATTAACGCGTACCCCGTTGACTTTTACGTCCTTGCGTTTCAAAACTTGTTGCACAAAAACATAGCCCGCTCCCAAAAGATTGGCTTTCAAAAGTGTGCTGACGTTAGTTTTCTGTTTAACGGTAAAAGTCTGCGTTTTCATAGCTTACAACGGAATTCTCCAAATACTGCCCATAACAACTGAACCCACTGCAAATACCATAGACGACAAGAACACCACCATCCACAACCGTTCAGTTTGTGAAACCACCAAACGATTACCAAAAATCTTATGATGAAAGTACATTAACAAAACTTCCAACGAAACAACCGCAACACCCAAAACGATATTAGCAGCAAAATATAAACCAGTAAACTTGGACAACCAACCCGCCATTAACATCATTACTGGCAACAACAAAACATTAACCACACTGGACACAATGTACAAAGTCAACAGCCATTTGGTCGACTTCGGATTATCGGCTTTGGCAGTATACTCTTTGACCAATTTATCAATTAATTCCAAATAGTGTTCTTGCTTGTCTTTACGCACTTTGTTACGCACGTAACTGCGGAATAAATCTGCCGCATCAATCATGTGATAATCCAAACAAGCGTCCAAGAAAGTTTCCGCCCACGGAACATTATTAGGTTCACTTTTCGTACCAGCAAACGTCTTCAAATAATCATAAACAACATTTGGATCATAACCCGACAATTTAACCAACAAATATGCTGACTTTTCCATGTGTGGAAAATTGTTAACGATTTTTGCCAACAACATGTACGGTAAGTCTGGTCCATACTTCATTTCCAAAGCCACGCATTCCGCAATGATCGGGTTAATTTGATCAGGGTCTGCGCAACGTTTTTCGACAATTGCGTTGGCAGCCTGCGCCGAAATTGTTTCCCCGCACTTTGGACACACCAAAAAAGGTGTCTTTTGCTTTAATAGCAAATACTCATGACACTTTGGGCAATTTCCCACTTCCAAGTTCATACTAATGGTTTAACACATCCACAGTAATTTTGTCGATACATTTTTAACTGTTTAGATAATTCAACACTACGTTTGAAACCGTCTTTTTTTTTGAAATCACTCGGCAGATATTTATCGCCACCAATTTCGACACCAATTTCATTGATTAATGCCGCTGGCTTGTGCGGACTGGTCGTCAACGAAGTTGCGAAAAAATCAAACCCCAATTTCTGTACATATTCAAACGCATTTTCCAAACGTAAACGGAAACAACGCGCGCAATTTTGATTTTGCCAATCTTTGTGTTCGTACGGATGCACAATTACTTTGTCGGTCAGTTTATACAACCCCTCTAAACGGCGGTCAAATTCTTCCTGCGAATCCAAATTGTTACCCCAAAATAAACAGGTCACATCATAGTCCACGGACAAGCGCTCCACAGCCACCGTCGCACATGGACCACAACAACACGCTAACAATAAACGTGGCTTAGGCATTTTCCCCCAACATCGGTTCAATGCGTGCAACAGCCTGTTCAATGCGTTGACTTAAATCTAAATCCGCCACCGTCATCGCATATTCCAACGCCGAAGTCACCTTAACCGCGTCCGCATTACCGTGCATTTTAACCACGGATTTTTTCAAGCCCAAGAAAATAGTTGCATTGGTTTTGTCAGTCTTTTCCGCCTTAAATTTTTTCAACTTGCGTCCTAAAAACAACGCACCAATTTTACCACTAAAACTACCCAACATAATTTCTTTCAAAGATTTGAACACGAACTTAACCGAACCCTCGGTCGTCTTCAAGAACACATTGCCCCAAAAACCGTCCGCCACCATAATGTCAATTTCACCTTTGAACGCTTGGTACGGTTCAATATTGCCAACAAAATTGATTTCACCCGCGTCACGCAACTTCGCCAAAATCGCATGCGCCTGTTTCACTACTTCATTCCCTTTGGTTTCTTCGGTACCCACATTCAATAAACCCACACGCGGTTTTTCCGTACCAGTCGCTTTTTTGTATTCGTTCGCCATCACCGCAAATTGCACTAACTGCGCCGCCGTACAATCCATATTTGCACCCGCGTCCAACATCATGAACTCGTGCCCGTCAATCAAAGTCGGCATAAACGGACACAACGCTGGACGACTGACGCCCGCGATACGCCCAATCTTCATAAAGCCCCCAGTCAAAACCGCACCAGTCGACCCCGCCGAAACAAACGCGCCACAATCTTCGCGTTTTTTCAATTGTTCTAAACCCAATACCAAACTACTGTCCACTTTGGTGCGAATCGCCGTTGTTGGGTGTTCGTCCATCGCAATATTTACTTTGGTATCAATAATTTCTACACGTTCGCCGAATTCCGCCACCTGTGGTCGAATTTGGCTTTCGTCACCCACCATCACCAACTGTAATTCCGGATTACGTTTTAATGCATCAACAGCACCCGCCACCATGGCTGGCAACCCGTTATCCCCGCCCAAACAATCTAACACAATTTTTTTCATACCAACAGCATAACATAAAACTCAAACCACTGGCACCAATTTTTTCGCTCGTAAAACAAAACCCCGCTTACGCAGGGCTTTGCGTGACTTAATTGTTAGGCAGAATGCGTACTTTTGTATTCGGTTACCCAATCAGGTTCCACAATTTCAATGTCAGTCTTTTCAAAGTAATATCCACCCACTAAAGTTTTAGCCATCTCTTCACTGGAACCATTCCAGACCAACTTTCCATTTACAATACCGCCATTATTATCAAACATTAACAACAAATCCGCCCCACCGCGGGGATAACTTACGCGTTCTTGTTCTTGTTTTATTACCTCGTCCCCGTACTCACGCCAGTATTCGTCACTATACCCATTAATCAATTTATCCAAATAGATACTACTCTCCCAATCCGTATGAAGTGTCAAAGTGAAACCGTCATTATTAGTATTTTTTTGCACCTGCTCATGATAAACTGTAAATCCATTAGTAAATAACACACTAAGATCTATTCCAATCCAACCCGCAGGAAGTTCTTCAGCACGTACTCCACTTTCGACATCGTTACCATACTGCACGCCATCAGCCAAATACCAGTCTTTAGTCTCCATTGGATAATCATCGTCATAATGAAGTAATACACGCATCAGAACTCCAGATTCATTATATTGACTGTATAAATTGATTCCGCTAGAACCATTAATATCCAAGCGAATAAACAATTTACCCATTGTTGCATTAAAATTGTCGCCGACAGCCGCCGTAATAATTTCCTTTGCTTCTGCTAATGAAATTATCGTAGTGGTCGGTTCATTAGGTTCAACTGGGATTTCGGGGTCCTGCCTTTCTCCCGGGTCAATTTCTGCTTGCTGTTCTGATTGTTCCTGCTGTGTCACGTCTTCCAATTTAGTACCATCACACGCAGACAACACCACACTGCCCGCTAAAAAAGCCAATACTCCACACAAAAATGATTTTAATTTTTTCATACTTTTCTCCTTGGTTCAATTCCAACATAAACTTTGCTTTGAATTATGTCAAACATTTTTAAGCCAATGGCTTAATTTTATGTATTTAGATTTACATTCGGTCAAACTAAATTAATAGCAATGAATTACGTTGAAAATAAAAATTTATCCGCAAGTATTAAACACCGCTTAATTGAAGCCATCAAGTTCAGCGGCATGTCCCAAACTGAAATTGCCCAAAAAGCACACATTACTAGCGCTACCCTTTCTGATTATATTCACAAAGATAAACTCCCCAGTTTGGAAACCTTTGCTTTAATCTGCGACGCCATTGACGTTTCCGCAGACGAAATTTTAGGCTTAAAATAATTTTTATTTTTTCACAAAAAAAAGGTCGGAGCAATCCGACCTTTTTTGAAATTCGTGTTTTGCGATTATTTAACGATTTCAGCAACAACACCAGAACCAACGGTGTGGCCACCTTCACGAATCGCGAAGCGCATACCTTTTTCGATCGCAACAGGAGAGATCAATTTAACGCTCATTGTTACGTTATCGCCAGGCATAACCATTTCAACACCCTTTGGCAATTCGATTACACCAGTAACATCGGTTGTACGGATGTAGAATTGTGGACGATAACCATTGAAGAATGGAGTGTGACGTCCGCCTTCTTCTTTTTTCAAAACGTAAACTTCAGCGGTGAATTCGGTGTGTGGAGTAATTGATTTCGGAGCAGCCAAAACTTGACCACGTTCGATATCTTTACGTTCAATACCACGCAACAATAAACCAGCGTTATCACCCGCCATTGCGGAATCCAACGATTTACGGAACATTTCAATACCAGTAATGGTAGTAGTTTTGTCCGCGCCCAAACCAACGATTTCAACAACATCGCCGATTTTAACTTGACCACGTTCAACACGACCAGTAGCAACAGTACCACGACCAGTAATGGTGAATACGTCTTCAACTGGCATTAAGAACGGTTTGTCAGTATCACGTTTTGGATCAGGAATGTATTGGTCGATAGCGGCCATCAATTCATCGATACATTTCAAATCTGGAGATTGACGGTTGCCCGCTTGAGCAGCAGCCAAAGCTTTAGCAGCCGAACCTTTAACGATTGGGCAGGTATCGCCTGGGAAGCCATTCTTGGTCAACAAGTCACGGATTTCCATTTCAACCAAATCTTGTAATTCAGGATCGTCAGCCAAATCGCATTTGTTCATGAACACAACGATGTATGGAACACCAACTTGGCGAGCCAACAAGATATGTTCGCGAGTTTGTGGCATCGGACCATCGGTTGCAGCAACAACCAAGATCGCACCATCCATTTGAGCAGCACCAGTAATCATGTTCTTGACATAGTCAGCATGGCCGGGGCAGTCAACGTGCGCATAGTGACGCTTTGCGGTTTGATACTCTACGTGAGAGGTGTTAATTGTAATACCGCGAGATTTTTCTTCTGGAGCGTTATCGATTTCGTCGTACTTACGGGCTGCGGCGTTACCGTCCAAAGCCAAAGTCGAACAAATAGCCGCCGTCAAAGTGGTTTTACCATGGTCAACATGGCCGATGGTACCAATATTTACGTGTGGCTTGCTCCTATCAAATTTTTCTTTTTCTGCCATTTTTCTAATTTTCTCCTTTTATAGCAAGTGATTTTAGTATGCAATATAAGCGGTACTGTGTCAACTTTTTTTTCGTTAATTTACATTTGGCGCAGGCGGATTTTTTAATTTTGGAAAATATTTTAATTTAGGTTTTTACCGACACTTTTCACTCTTCACTATTCTCTCTGTCACAATTGACACTTTATATAAATCGGTTTTATAACGGCACAATTGCGCCAGACATCTTGCTCCGTTTCACTACGCAATCTGTCAGAACTCGCCCCCCACTTCTCTCCGTCCTCACTGCAACTGTACACCCAGCCAACACGAATCCCGCAGTCGTAATCCTTTTGAATATCGGGTTCGTAACCCCATCTCGCATCTCGCGAAGCTTTAAGAGACCTTATTGTTTCATCTGGCAAATACGCTCCACCAGCAACCGTTTCCAAATTTATT
>JAZLKE010000004.1:0-5624 GCA_045597505.1 Clostridia bacterium
TTTAACAAAAAGAAATTTGTTAAATCAAATTCCAATTTGGGCTTCTACAAAATTTATTTTACAAGATTATACTGAAATTGAAGTTTTGCGAAGAAGTGCAGACGGTGGAATAACATATCAAGATGATAAAGATTTTTTGAACGATTGTTTAATATATTCCTTGTTAACCAATCAAAATAAATGTTCAAAAGAAAATGTATTTTATTCTTATAGTTTCTCTTTGTTTAATAAAAAACAAAAACACGATACCATTATGAATATATGGACAAACATTTATAATAGAACTCTTACATATGGCCTAAATAATGTTATAAATGAAAAAGATACATTTACAATAAATGCAAAAGGTGAGCGGATTTATGATGATGCGGAATTACACGAATGGATTTTGACATTAAAGGAAGAATTAAAAAAGTTTTACATTAAGTATATTAAACCTAAAATGTTGCAATATGAATTAGTAAAATAAATTTTACCAAGATAAATCCGAAAGTGATGCCGGGTGGTGGCACAGTGGTGCATGGTGATACTGTGAGATTATTGGAAGGTGGTGCTGGGACGTACACACCATTGCAAGCAACTGTGGCAAGTGGATGGACGAATTACGACTGTGGTATCCGCGTGGGTTGGGTATACAGTTGCAGTGAGGACGGAGAGAAGTGGGGGGCTGGTTCTGACAGATTGCGTAGTGAAACGGAGCAAGATGTCTGGCACAATTGTGCCGTTATAAAACCGATTTATATAAAGTATCAATTGTGGCAGAAAGATGAGTAAATATATAAATTTCCAAAAAATTAAAAAATCTGCGCGGTAGATAAAATTCGCAAATAAGATTTTCCAAATTAAAAATCGCCAAAATATAAATCTGCATGTTATAATGCATTGTAAATTATGGAATTATTAGCACCAGCAGGGGATTGGAAAAGTTTTTATGCGGCTGTTCATCATGGCGCAAATGCGGTTTATTTGGGCTTGCAAAATTTCAACGCGCGCATTAAAGCTGATAATTTTACCACGGAAAACATTGCCGATGTGGTTAAATTTGCGCATTTGTATGGTGTTAAAGTTTATGTGACAATTAACATTTTGGTGGGCGACAATGAAGTTGCCGAATTTTTACAAACTGTGCGGGCTTGTGTGCGCGCGCATGTTGATGCTTATATTGTACAAGATTTGGGTATGGCGTCGTTATTGCGTGACTGTTTCCCTGGAATTGTGTTACATGCAAGTACGCAAATGGGTGTACATAATTTAAGCGGGGCGCAGTTTTTGGAAAGGTTTGGTTTTAAGCGTGTAGTATTGGCGCGGGAAACTAAATTAGCCGACATTAAATTGATTCGGGCGCAGACTAAATTAGAAATCGAATATTTTGCGCAAGGGGCTTTGTGTGTGGCTTTTTCGGGAAATTGTTATTTAAGTTCAATTAAGAATGGTAACAGTGGTAACCGTGGTAAGTGTTTGCAATTATGCCGTTTGCCGTACAAGGTCTATGTTGGCGAACAATTATTGAATGAAGGTTATTATTTATCCGCCAAGGATTTATGCTTGATGAACCGAATACCAGAGTTAAGTGCGGCTGGTGTGGATTGTTTGAAAATCGAAGGTCGTTTGAAACGTGCAAGTTATGTTGCCCAAGTGGTGCGTAGTTACCGCCAAGCGTTGGATAATTTTGCTGTGACCAATTTAGAAGCCGAAAAACGTAAAATTAGTGCTTTGTTTTCGCGGGGTGGTTTTAACGAGTCGGCATATTTAGACGACAATTTTAACATTATTAATCCGCAAATTGGACATCATCAAGGACGCAAAATTGGTAAAGTTTTGTCAACTGTACGTTTCAAAAATATTTTCAAAATTACTTTACAAATCAAAGAAGCAATTGGTCAAAATGATGCAATTCGTTTGGTCAGCGGAAAAAATCAATTTAGCATTGGGGTTGGTAATGTTAACGAATTGGGAAATGGTGTGGTAGAAATTTTTTCCAAACAGAATGTGCCTGTTGGCTATGATGTTTATTTGTTGAAAAGCGAAGCCAAGGAACGGGTATTGTCTGATTATGTGCGTAATTTACCAATTGATTTTTATTTTATGGGACGGATCGGACAGCCAGCGCAATTAGTGGCAAGTTATCGGACGATTACCGCGACTGTACACGGTGCTAAGCCGTTAGAGGTGGCACGTACCGCTGGTGTGACGAAAGAACAGGTTGCTAAGCAATTAGGAAAACTAAATGACACGCATTTCCGTTTGAACTTTTTGGAATGTGTGTTGGATAATGTGTTTCTTCCAGTCGCTGAATTAAACGAACTGCGCCGTAATGCGGTGGTGGCTTTGCAAAATGCGATTGTGGAAAATTACGAAAGGGTTTTGCCACAAATAACCGAAAATAAAAATTTGCCACAGGTTAAAATCAACACACCAAAGCAAAACTTTTATTTGGTTAATGAGGCGGAAAATTTACGTGGTGCATGTTTGGTTGGCTGGAATGTAATTTTATGCCCAAATGAATACAGCATGTCTGCTGTGAAAAAATTGGTGGACGGGGTGTTAGCGTGTGGTGTGAACAAAGAGTCCATTTATTTGAATTTACCAATTGTGGCGACGGAAGATGAATTACAAATTATCGACCAAATTTTAATGTCGGTCAAAATTGGCGTTGTGGCAAATAACTATGCGCATTTAAGGTGGGTAAAAAGTTATCCAACGATTGCGGGAACGGGGTTGAATGTTTATAACAATTTTTCGGCCGCCGTGTTATTGCAATTGGGTTGTCAGAATTTGATTTGGTCGATTGAAAAACAACCCGCCAGTCCGTGTGGTAGTGCGTTGGCGACTGGCTATCCAGCGTTGATGACTTTATGTCATTGTCCAATACGTACGGTGTATAATTCTGATTGTGGCAAGTGTCGTTATCGTGATGATTTAAGTTATCAAGATGAAAAGGGGAATCGTTACCGTTTACGTCGGGTTAAAATTCAGCATTGTTATTTTGAATTATACAGTGAAGAATGTTACGATAAAGCAGTGAATATTGGTAAGGTTTACGATTTAAGGGGGACGGCATGCAAAAGTACGAAGTAATCATCATCGGCGCGGGTGCCAGCGGTATGATGTGTGCGTTGAACACGGGTAAGCAAACTTTGGTATTGGAAGCCACTGACCGTGTGGGAAAAAAAATTTTGGCGACTGGTAATGGTAAATGTAATTTAACCAATGATTGTGTGGACGCGCGTTTTTATAACACACCGTTGGTAGAACGCTATTTCCGTCAATTTGACCAAGTACAAACTTTGCAATACTTTACAGATTTGGGAATTTGTACTTATGCCGATGACGAAGGGCGCCGTTATCCATTATCAAATAGTGCGAATAGTGTGTTGGATTTAATGTTGAAAGCGTTATCTTTGAAAAATAATGTTACAGTTATGGTTAATGCCATGCCAAGTAGAATTGCTAAAACTGCGACGGGTTTTACGGTAACCGTGCAAGGTCAAACTTATGCGTGCGAAAAGTTGGTGTTGGCAACTGGTGGCAACAGTGGAACCCAATATCTGGAACAATTGCAGGTAAAGTATCATCAATTCGTGCCAAGTCTGATGGGGTTGAAAACCAACCGTAATAAGGGATTAGCGGGAGTAAGGGTTAGTAATGTGCGCGTGCGCTGTGGCGATTTTGACGAAGTGGGCGAAGTGTTGTTCAAAGATGACGGTATCAGCGGAATTGTGATTTTCAATTTGTCGGCACATTTAGCACGGAAACAAATATGTTGTGGACAAATTAGCATTGATTTATTGGCAAATGTTACGGCGGAAAACTTGCAAGTTATGTTGCAACATAGTTTACAAAGCAATCCACAATATGGGTTGATGGAAATTTTGGAAGGTGTTATGCACAAAAGTTTGGCGAAGAATATTGTTGAACGTTTAGGTTTAGGACAGAAAGCGGCGGGAAATTGCAGTGCGCGTGATTTGCAAATTTTGGTTGCAACATTGAAAAATTATACCGTGGAATTTAACGGTTACGCGGATAACAATCAAGTACACACTGGCGGTGTGAAGTTAGCCGATTTGGACGAACATTTACAGCATAAGCAAGTACATGGTCTATATGTGATTGGCGAAGTGGCTGATGTCGACGGCGTTTGCGGGGGTTATAATTTGCAATGGGCGTGGACCAGTGGTCACATTGTTGGCGTAAATTTATAAAAATTTTTGCTTGCGGGGCTTGAATCGTGGATTGCGGTTATGTTAAAATTACTGCATGGATAATTATGAAATGACCAAAATCCAATTTATTGAACGTTTAGTATCCGAAGTTAACGGTCGTAAAAAAGATTTGCCTAACAAAGGCAAAATTACAAATGGCGGACGTTTCTTTGGTCACATTGGACCGAATATGACTTTTAGTGGCGAATGGCAAGGTAGTGATAAAAATGAATTTAATTTTTATAAATTTCAAACCGAAAAAATTTGGTTTGCAGTACAAGGTCAACAAGTACTTAGTTTGATTGTGAAAAAGGGCGCTGATGAATTTTGCCGTGAACGTCATCAAATGCCACGTACTTTGTACGAAATTTACACTAACCGTTGTAGTGGTACGGTATGTGTCAGCAAAGATGTCGAAGCGTTAAAACAACTGCGCGTTTACCATGCGCCAGACGAAGATTTGGACAGCGTGTTTGATGAATTCTGCGATGCTTATGCGTACAGTAAAGCGATAGAGGCTTACGACCAAAAAAATCAATTCCGCGGTAAGAATGTGGCGGGAGAATGGGTTAAAGCAGAAACTTTGGGTAACGAAACCCAAAAAAAATTATACCATTGTGAATTAAGCAAAACGGTATTGGCCAACAGTGCAAAAACCGTAAAACAACCTGATGATAAAATTTATAAATGATTTGATGTAACCGACAGTTGTCGGCTTTTTTGTTACACAGTAAGAAAAGAATAGCGTCAATCATTGTGCTGTCTGTAATCATTGCCGCAGGCGCTCTTTTTACTGCTGTCTATGATGTACTATATAGATATAATACTACTAATACTACTATCCTTAATGCTGCCACGGTGGATAAACGGGGGGGAACGTATTGGTCTGTGAGTGGAACTGCCAAGAACTGCGACGAAACAAGGACATATAGTTTCGACAACGGAACCTATATGGTAATTTTTGGTGTACAAATGAGTAAGTATCTTGGATCTTTTGAACATTATGGTGCAGGAGCAAGTTGCATTGCCTTTTACAAAGGCAATAGCATGACAGTACAGATTGGTGTCCCTGGTGGTAAAGGTGGTGCTAGTGATGGTAGTTATGACGGCGGTGGTGCAACCTATGTACAAAGTAATTTTGCCTTGTCAACGGGAACTAGTGCAGGAACAGCTATTGCCAGTGGGGCTGGTTCGGGTTCTTTGTATTGGGGTGTTACTTATATTGGAGGAACAGCAAACGCAGCAAGAATATATGATGGTACTTTTAGAGGTTGGGACGGTGAAACATGGGACAGTGTTTTTGATTTGATGGGTGTACCGCGCAGCATGGCGGGTACGCCAGCTAGCCAAAAACGTGGTGGATTTCAGGGTGGTACAACGAATCGTACTTCTGCGGGGTGTGTTGCGGAAGGTTATCAAACT
>JAZLKE010000005.1:0-9955 GCA_045597505.1 Clostridia bacterium
TGAGGAATTTCATTGTCGGTCGTGTGGGGTAATTAAGCAAAATAATAAATTTTTAATCATGAGAGTTAATCGAAGTGAATACTATCATATTCCTGGTGGCAGAAAAATATTGTAATGTTTTATAGAATATGATATAATAAATTGATAGAGAAATAAGGCCAGAGTTGGTCTTTAATAGTTGTATCCCGTCCCACATTGGATGCATTCGCATGTAAAAATACACACGTTATTGTACTTTTAACGTGGAAACGAATGTGAATGCTCACTTAAAATCACAAAAATGCCTTTAAAGTTAAAATAGTGTTTTATCTTTATTGGGTTTATGTTACTATATATAAAGTCTGTATAAACAGATAAATTAAAAGGTGAACTAATGAAGCAAAATTTTGTTTTATTTACAGATACGGATACGGATATTACTCCGGCAGTAGCGCAAGAGTATGGATACAATTTAATCGCAATGCCGTATACAGTCGATGGAAAAGACGTATTCCCGTATCGTGATTTTAAAGAATTTGAGTGTCATGCTTTTTATGACAGTTTACGTAATGGCGTCATGCCAACAACTAGTGCGTTAAATGCGAAAGCGTATAAAGAATATTTTGAGCCATTCTTCCGTGATGGTAAGGATATTTTATATGTTCACTTTTCTCGTGCGATGAGTGGAAGTTTTGCACAAATGGATATCGCGGTAAAAGAATTGCAAGCGGTATATCCAGACAGAAAGTTTTATGCAATTGATACGAAAGGTATCACGATTTGTTCGTACAATATCGTGCGTGAAGTTGGCGATATGTATTTACAAGGAAAAAGTGCGGAAGAAATTGTGGCATGGAGCAAAAACGAAGTTGATAAGTTCCCGACCTATTTCTTTGTCAATGATTTGAAATTCTTCAAACGTAGTGGGCGCGTTAAATCAATGGCGGCGATTATGGGAAACTTGTTAGGAATCAGACCAATTTTATGTATGGATTCCGATGGGTTGATGGGACCACAAGGGAAAGCCCGTGGTTTGAAAGGTGCCTTGGACAAAGTAATGGAAATTATTGATGAATTACAAGAGGATATTACGAAGCACCGCATCATTATTGGACACACTGATGACTTGAAAACGGCACAAATGTTACGTGAACGCATTGAAGCTAAGTATGGTAGTGATTTACAAATTGAAATGGTAGTGGTCAATCCGACGGCGGGTAGCCACTGTGGGCCGGACGGTGTGGGTATTTGTTTCCATGGAAAACATAGGTAGGATTTGAGATGATAAAAATTTTAGTTGATACTTTGGGTGGCGATCACAGCCCTGATGTAAATATTCGAGGTGCGGTTATGGCCTTGAAAGAAAACCTAGATATTAAAATTATTTTCTTGGGTGATGAGGCGGTAATTAGCGAGAAATTAAGTCAATTAAATTGTCCGATGGAACGGGTTGAAATTGTACATGCACCGGATGAAATTTCATGTAATGATAAACCAACGGATGCAATCCGTCATAAAACACAAAGTTCCTTGTATAAAGCTTTTGAAATGATGCGTGGTAATGACGAATTGAATGCACTGGTTTCCAATGGTTCTACTGGCGCAATTATTGCGGGTAGTGTGTTGCGTTTGGGTCGTATCCACGGAATTAAAAGACCAGCGTTTTGTCCTGTGATGCCAACGATGAATCAAGGTATGGTGGCAATTTGCGACAGTGGGGCAAATGTTGAATGCGATGATTATATGTTGCACCAATTTGCGATCATGGCAAATTTGTATTTGCAAAAAACCTATAACATCGAAAAACCACGTGTTGCTTTATTAAATGTGGGAGTGGAACCAGAAAAGGGCGACACGGTACGTAAAAATACTTACCAATTATTAGCGGCCGATAAGACATTAAATTTTGTTGGCAATATGGAAAGTCGCGACGCGATTAGCGGAAAATACGATTTGATTGTGTGCGACGGTTTCGCTGGTAATGTTTTGTGTAAAGCCGTGGAAGGTTCGTGTTTGGAAATGTTGAAATTATTGAAAGCAACATTTACGAAAAATCTGAAAACCAAGATGGGTGCTTTATTCTTAAAAAAAGATATTATGCGCTTAAAAGATTTTATGGATTACAACAACTATGGTGGTGGCGTTTTATTGGGCTGTGCTAAAACCATTATTAAGGGTCATGGTTCTTGTAAGGCGATTACCATTAAACATTGTATTGAACAAGCTTACAATATTGAAAAAAATCATTTACGCGGTTTGATTGATGAGGCTATTAGCCACATGCCGGCGTTGGCGTAGGAGAAAAGATGGAACAGGTTAATATTGATGGAAATATCTTAAATGATTTGATGCAGTATGGTTTAAGTTCTCTATTGCAAAATAAAAAAATCGTTAATGACTTGAACGTATTTCCGATTCCTGATGGTGATACGGGTGAAAACATGTATTTAACTTTGCAGGGCGGTGTGCAAGCAATCAAAGACTTAAAAGAGAACAGTGTGGCTACCGTGGCACGGATTGCTTCGGACGGAATGTTGAATGCAGCGCGTGGTAATTCGGGAGTAATTTTATCGCAGTTGTTTGATGGGTTTGCTAAAGGTATCGCAAATAAAGACACGATTATTTTAACGGATTTAGTGATTGCATTTGAGAGTGCTACCAAACAAGGATATAGCGCCGTAGACCAACCGACCGAAGGTACAATCTTGACGGTAGCGCGTGAAACGACTGAAAGTTTAAAGGCGTTAGATTTATCTAAAATGTCGGCGTTGGATTTTGTCGACCAGTTGTTGCAAATTGTTAAAAGATCAGTAGAAGCTACGCCAGACAAATTGCAAAAATTAAAGGATAACGGCGTGGTGGATTCAGGCGGCGCTGGTTTGTATTACATTTTTGAAGGTTGCGCTAAGTACTTGCGCGGTGAAAATATTGAAATCACAAGTAGTAAAGCTGCGGACATCTCCGAAGTTGATTACCATAAATTTAACGAAAATAGTGTTTTAGAATTTGGTTATTGCTCAGAAGTATTGTTGCAATTAACTAAACATAAATGTGATATTGACAAGTTTGATTTAAACGCTTTAAAAGACTTCTTGAATTCTATCGGCGATTCGTTGGTAGTGGTACAAAATGGCTATACGATTAAAGTGCATGTGCATACTTTCGAACCGTACAAGTTGTTAGAGTATTGTGGACGTTTTGGTGAGTTTTTAAAAGTTAAAGTTGAGAATATGACTTTACAACATAGCGAAACTCAAATCCAAAACAACTTTGCTCCAAAGACTGTGGAAAATAAACAACGCAAGAAATACGGAGTGGTGGCGGTGGCTAATGGTGCTGGTGTGAAGTCGGTCTTTAAAGAATTTGGCGCGGATGTCGTGATTGATGGGGGACAAACCAATAACCCAGCTAGTAGCGATTTTATCCAAGCATATACGGAAGCTAACGCAGATATTATTTTTGTCTTCACAAATAACAGTAATGTGATTTTGGCTGCTAAACAAGCTACAGATAAGTATAAAGCTGCTAAGATTCATATTATCAAAACGCGTAATATTGGTGAAGGCTATGCTGGTTTGTCGATGTTGGATTTTACCGTGGAAGACGATTCCGCTATCGTGGAAAACATTGAAAACGAAATTAAAAATGCAAGGACTGGTGCCATAACCGTGGCAAGTCGTACAACTGTATGTAACGGCCTGTCAATTAAAGAAGGTGATTATATTGGCTTGGCTGATGAAAATATTGTGACAGTGCATGCGTTGGAGCCACGCGCGGTTATCAACTTGTTAGACCAGATGCAACCAGAACAAAAGGTATGTGTGACTTTGATTTATGGTAAAAATTTTAGTGCTAAAGAAAAAGAGTTTGCCAAAAATTATTTAGCTACCAAGTATCCTGATTTGGAAGTTTATGAAATTGACGGTGGACAAGAAATTTACGATTTGTACGTTGTGATGAATTAAATATTGTTAATTAAAAAAATTAGTGCGCGTCCGGTTGTTCGGGCGCGTTTTGGTTTTCATCAGTGGTTGGCGTCGCAGTGTTGTTGGTCGAAACTGTTTTCTTGGGCTTAAACACCCAATAAATCATTTTGTCTTGGAAAACAAATGATAACACGACCAAAGCAATCATACCAATTAAAACCACGAAACCCCAGATGGGCGAACTGGCACTAATCAATTGGTTGCCAAGTAACAAGGTTACCAAAATTTCCGGCACTGGTCCCAGAGAAGTAAATAGGGTATATTCCCACCATTTCATATTGCTACGCAAGGCAACTGACGCAATAATTAAAAATGGGATACATGGAATGATGTAAAGCCAAAACATTACGCCGTAAATGTTACGACTGCTGTTTTGAATTCGGGCTTCAATTTCAGTTTGCTTTTTACGTTGCTTGGCGGTATACATAAAGGCTTTGAAATTATGTTGGAATAAGTAAAGTAATTGGCTACCAAAGGTAAAGGAAAGTGCAATTAACAAGGTACCACCCCAAAGACCATAAGTAACTAAAGCTATAATTTGCAAGGGCAGGGAAGAAATAATCGGAAAAAAGAAACAAAAAACAATCAGTAAGGAGATAGCAATTACACCCCAAATGCCAAACGATAAAATGTATTCTCGTAAAATGTTCTTACCCTTGATTAAGTAATCAAAAAGACTGATGATTAAAGACCATTTGAAAATGCAAAATGTTACGATGGCGACAACTAAGATGCACAGGACACCCAATAAGATATAATCACTAACTTTTTTTTTGGATTTAATAGTCATAAACATCCTCACAAACTTTGCGCCACGCTGGATCAATGCGATTGTGTAGTTCTTCAATCATTAAGGTTAACTGCACGCATGCTAACGGATTGGCAGTGGGCATAAAACAATAATATTGGTTATTATAAACCATGTCAACGTTATGTAAAATGGGGTCAAATGGCAATGACGGAATCAAGTGTAAATCAAACGTTAGTGTGGTGTTTTGATTGTGATAAGTGCCTTTGTAAATCAAATGTTCGTGGGTTAAAGTTAAAGTGCCGGTACCGATAATGTCGGGGTGTGCAGCTAAAGTTCGTAAGTTAATGTCGCCGATTTGAACTGGTAGCGTGTAAGTAAAGTCGTTTTGGTTGACAGAACGGTGAACGGTTTGACGTTGCCATTGATACCATTGATTGATGTTAGTAAACTTGAATGATGTTTCGTTAGCGTGTAACTGGTAATATGCGTCCATAGTTACTGCTAAGCCACAGTGTGTGCAAGTCATCGTGTCATGTTCAACTTGGAAACAAAAATCGTGTTCGCAAATTGGACAACGGAAAATAATATTATTTAGTCCAGTGATGTTAGGAACTTTGCCGTGGTAAGCAATGTGGAATTGTTGGTTAAAATCAAAATCGTTATAACGAAAGTTTTTTAACAACTTATCGTAGATTTGATTTTCGGAAAGTTCAGCCAGTTCCTGTGGAGTAAATAACAGTTGGTAGTGATAATTGATTTGACCATGACGAATGACAGATGAGTAGCGTGGACGGGTCAGATAAGCACCTTGCGAGCTGCATAAAACCACAGGCAAACCACATTTTTTTAACAACTTGATGGTGGCAGGGTTGATGGGCTGGGTACTGCCACTGGTTGATTGAATGCCTTCGGGGTATAATAATAAACTTTCGCCACGTTGAATGACGCGAAGCATTTTGCGGACCGATAATGTATCTTGACCATATAAGTATTTGGGAATCGCACCGATTGCAGGTAAAAACCAAATGCGATTTTTACGCAAAAAATTTTGGTAGCCGACTACAATATGTAAATCTTTTTTTTGAAAACCAGCCAGCGTATAAAAGAATTCTTCCCGTGAACAATGCTGTGCCAACATGATAATTTGTTGATTAGTATATTGTTTGACATTGCCGTGATAAGTAAACTTGACATGATGCTTTTTGGCTTGGTGCTTGCAGACAAAGCTTAACAAGCGCCACAAAAATGGATTTGGGCTTGAAACCTCATGGTGTAATAATTTTTGTTGGCGGTTTAATTTACTCAATATTTAAGTTTATGTTTTCTCGTGTTGATTGTCAAATTGTGATTGACGGTCAGTTAAAAACTAAACATAATACAATATATGATTATGTTTGATGCAATTAAACCAATCGGCAATTTATGCGTTGGTTTGGCGAATGAGCCTGAAGAGTTAGCAGCTGCTCAGGAATTGCGTTACCAATTATTGGTTTTAGCGTTTAATCAATCTTCCGAGTCAACGAACGATAAAAGCGAATATGATGCGATTTGTGATCATTTAATTGTGAAAGATCTGGACACAAAACAAGTGATTGGTACTTATCGTTTGTTATCTAACATTAAAAATCCTAATCAGGAATTTTTGTGCGAAAGTGAATTTGATATCAGTAATTTAAGAAAGCCAGGGGTTCGCTTGTTGGAACTAGGACGTGCGGTGGTGCATAGTGATTACCGTAATGGACCGGCCATTAAATTGTTGCTCCATGCAATCTTTGAATATGCTAGTTTGAAAGGTTGTCGTTATGTTTTTGGTACATCCAGTCTGCATGGTGTAGACCCGGAAGCACTTAAACATGCTTTGTCCTATTGTCACTATCATTATTTATTGGAAGATAAAACAATTATGTGTTATGCCAAAGAACCTTGCACGAAGTTGGACTTGTTGCCAGAAAATGAAATTAATATGGACTTGGTAAAACAACAATTACCACCGTTGATTCGTATGTATTGCATGTTGGGTTGTCGTTTGGGCGAAGGTGCTTATTTTGACTATGAGTTTAATAGCACTGATGTTTTAACCGTGATGGATTCTAAAAACGTGAATACGCATTTTGCGGAAAAAATGTTTGGCAAAAGTTATTCAGCGTAAAATATTTTTTTTTAGTTTTTATCAAATAATTGGTGTTATTAATTGTTTTGTACTTTACTTAGTGTCGTTTCGTCACATATCGGTGAGATAAAAGCAAAATATGTTTTTGATTTCCAATATTGTTAATTATTGATTCATGAAAATCCTCATCGGATGATTCTTTATAAATTACGGTCTTGTAATTTTGCGCGGGGGTTCAGTATACACTGAGTAAACAATCAAACTTACACAAGATGTGTGCTTTGGGTAAAACAATTTTTATTGTGTTTAAATGCTAGAAACCCGTGGCGAATGAATTTGGGCTATATATAATGCGACACAGTTGGACGATGAAGTATTAATGATTGGTGTAAACTGAGTCGAATGTGTTGTTTGGAAATATAAAGAGTGGTTTAGTGCGGATAACTGGGGCAGATATAAATATTGGTTAGATAAGGAAACAGGCATCATGTTGAAACAAACTTATGTTTTGCCATCAAGTGAAAATTTGGACTTTAACACAGGTGAGAATATTGCTTTACGGGCGACTTACTTTTCCAAAAATGAAAGTTTGAATGATTACTTGGCTGCGCACGATCGCACGCCCAAACCGAATTTTTCGGATTATCAATAAAAAGTTAAATAAAGTTGCGAAACGCTCTTGAAATTTGGAGTGCGGTAGAGTAAGCTATAGTAATGGGGAAACTCACAAACGTTGTTATTGAAAAAATCAAGAAGTTTCTAAAAAAAGCTGAGGAACCGATTTTAGATAAAAAAGGTCGCCCGATGACAAAAGAACAGGTCGAAGAAGCTTGGGGCATGTTGAAAAGTTATTTTTATTTGGATTTTCGGGATGATGCTCACGGAAAGAATCTTAGAGATTCTGATGAAATGGACGACTATCGACCAGATGCGGAACGTTTGCACAAATTAAAAGAATTTTTATTGTTAGAATATGAGACCTTGGATTTATGGATTAAGAACTCTAAAAAGCATAGTAAGGTTTATCCGTTGGAACACATTTTGACCGAAAAAGAAAAAAAACACTTGTCAGCAAAATATGTCAAACGCAATGATAAAATGATTGTGGATCATTTGGCTTTACAACGACGAAATCGCAAGGAATTGAAAAAGAAAATGCAGGCAATTAAAGAAGAGTTAATGTTGATGGGAGTTATGTTACCAGAATGGAAAAAAGAGAAATCAAAAAAGAAAAGTAAATTTACTTTGCAATTGAAACGCAAAAAACAAGAACAAAGTAAGGGCGCCAACCAAAACAATACCGAGATTTTGAAATAAGTTTTTGTATCGGCGGTTGGCGTGTTGTATAATTAGTTGTAATGAAAAAGATACAAACGACATTATTATTTTTATTAAAAGAGAATCAAATTTTATTAGGAATGAAAAAACGTGGTTTCGGCGCGGGTAAATACAATGGTATCGGTGGCAAGTTGGAACCCGATGAAACCGTGGAACAGGCTATGGTTCGTGAAACGCAAGAAGAAATTGGCGTAACCCCGACTAAATACCAAAAACATGGAGTGCTTGATTTTGATATGTACTATAAAGGCGAGCATGTGTTGGAGGTTGTGCATATTTTTACCGCAACTGAATTTGACGGCGAACCGCAGGAAAGTGATGAAATGCGACCGACATGGTTTATGTTGGATAAAATTCCGCTTGACCAAATGTATCAAACAGATGCAAAGTGGTTGCCGTTAGTCTTGGAAAAACGTGGATACTTTGAAGGCTTGTTTAGATTTACTGGTGATTTAGAAGCTAAGTTGGTGGAACAAAAATTGGAATTAAAAGGTCCGTTGTCGACGAACTGTTAATTGACAGGGCGTGAAAAATTTGCTAAGCTAAATGCGTTGTGAGGGCCGCTAGCTCAGTTGGTAGAGCAAGAGACTCTTAATCTTTTGGTCCAGGGTTCGAGTCCCTGGCGGCTCACCAAATGAAGGCGTCGTGTGGCGTCTTTTTTTTTTTTTGTTACACAGTAAGAAAAGAATAGCGTCAATCATTGTGCTGTCTGTAATCATTGCCGCAGGCGCTCTTTTTACTGCTGTCTATGATGTACTATATAAGTATAATACTACTAATACTACTATCCTTAATGCTGCAGGGGGTGACGGGTATTACAGCGTGACGGGGACGACGAAAACAGCAGCTGGTGAAACTGAAAATATAAATATGGGCGACGGAACATGGATGGTGATTTTTGGCGGGCAGAATGGGTACGGTAATCGTATGGACGTGGGGCATGGTGCAGTGTGTATTGCCTTTTATAAGGGCAGTTCCATGACAGTGCAGATTGGTGTGGATTATATAAAGAACGACAGTACCAGTTACCCCGGATGTGCAGATGGTGGTGGTAAGACGCTTGTTACGACAAACTTTGCACACCCGGATGGGTATACTGGGGAACTGAGGGCGGTTGCCAGTGGTGGCGGTGGTGGCTCGTATGATGGTGGTCGAGCGGGTGTTTTTGGCGGTTGGCAGGATGACAGCTCATGGAGTTCAATGGGCGGGTATCGTTACGACGTCGGTGGGGGCAATTACTTGAGTCAGGGCGCTCCAGGAAGTTGGTCGAATAACGGTTTGCGATATGACGGTGTTAGGACTAGACAGCCGTCCGGTTGGGATTCTGGGTACGGTGGTGCTGGTTATTATGACGGGGGTGGTGGCATTGGAAATGGCGCTGGTGGTGGCGGCGGTAGTTGTACACCCTGGTGTTATCCGTTGTTTACTCTTGATGCTGGGGTTGCCCGGGCGAAAATGAGAGCCGAAGACTTTTATAGAAGTATCTGTGATAAAGGTGCTGTGTGGTTTTATAAGATAGACCCGACGAGTAATCCGTCGGTGCCAGCTAGTACTGTGCGACATGGTAGCACGGCTAGAATGACGGATGGAAGCAGTGGCAAATGGGAACCTGTAAGTGCTGTGCGGAATATTGCGTGGTTTAACGAAGTAAACTTTGACTGTGGAATTCGTGCAGACTGGGTGTACAGTTGTAGTGAGGACGGAGAGAAGTGGGGGGCTAGTTCTGACAGATTGCGTAGTGAAACGGAGCAAGATGTCTGGCACAATTGTGCCGTTATAAAACCGATTTAT
>JAZLKE010000006.1:0-13146 GCA_045597505.1 Clostridia bacterium
GGTTTCCTCCTGTTTTAATGCTTCCGCGGAATAACTGTGGCGGATAAATTCTTTATTTGGTTTATTTTTACGAATTTGTTTGATTAAATTGGTTAGTGCGGTTTGGTCTTGTTGGTCAACCGCAAACTTAGCGGAAACTGCCGCGTGCGTTGTTAAACCTTCGTAAGCTAAATTTTTAGCTACGGTCAAAATGTAAGCATAACCTACGGTAAAGCCTTTGACTAAAACACAATTTTTGATAACTAATAATAAAGCCTCGGGTTCAAAGTGCATGCTTTCCATGAAAGCGTAGTATTCGTGAAATTCGGTCGTGGTAATCATGCGACCGTCCAAAATTGATTGGGCTTTAGTGTTGAAGTCGTCGTATTTACCTTTTGGTAATTCTTTGACTTTGGCAGAATTGCGTTTGATGGGTAAATATTTAACTTCCATTGGTACTGTATCCAAAATTTGCACTAAGTTTTGTTTTTCCCAATATTCAAACGCGTCTTTAATGTTAGCCACACTGATTCCCAGTTTGGTACTCATCATTTCAATTGTGTTGTCCGCGCTGGTTGAGTTTTGACATAGATAAAGACCATACAAATAAACACGGACACAATCGCCATTTGCGTATGGCAAATGTTCTTCCATGAAGACATTAGAAATATTCGTATATCCGGCGGTCATATAACCACGTGAAAACGAAACTAAACCCATGTGGGCATTATATCATTGAATGGGTAGCAGTGGCAAGCGTAATACATTTTTTATCAGTCCAACATTGGCAAGTTCGGCTTTGATTGGAATGGGATTGACTACACGGAACAGTGATTGATAAAATGGCAATTGTTTTTGAAAAAGTTGTAAGGCGTCACGAACATTTCCATCTTGGTATTGTTGCCAAATTTGCTTAACTGGTGCGACGTCTAGGTTGGTTGCGACCGAGATAATTCCTTGACAGCCGACCGCATAACAAGCTAGCGCCAAGGTGTCGTCGCCACTGTAAACCGCTGTATGCGGGCATAAGCGTACAACTTCGATGATTTGGAATAAATTACCACTGGCTTCTTTGGTGCCTGCTACATAAGGTAATTTGGCAATGCGTACCATGTTTTCGGGAGTAATATTCACACCAGTGCGTGACGGAATGTTATAGACGATGGTTGGCAATTTTATCGCTTGTGTAATGGTTTGATAATACGCATAAATTCCGTCCTGCGTGCCTTTATTGTAATAAGGTGCGGTGACCATAATTCCAATTTTACCCAAATAATCTTGCGTACGTTTTACAACGTACTGTCCTAATGAAATAATACTGGCAGGGTCGTTTCCGCCGATGCCGAAGATTAACGGAACTTTACCGTTCGTGGTTTGTAAAGCACAATCAATGATGGTGTTTCTTTCTTCGGCGGTTAAAGTTGAAATTTCGCCCGTGGTACCTAAAATAACCAAGGCATCAACTTGCATGTCGATTTGTCGTTTAATCAAACGGCGCAAAGCGGGAAAGTCGACTTGCTGTTTTTGATTAAAGGGGGTAACCAAAGCTGTGGCTACACCAGTAAAAATTGGTTCCATAATTTTGTATATGAGTTTCCAAAAAAATTTGGCAATAAAATACTTTGTAGCTATGCAAAATTTGTGGTATAATTATTCCTATATGAATAAAACACGGGCAATTATTAAATATTGTGTGATTTGTGTGATCGTTGCTATCGCTGTGGCACTGTGTTTCGTGGAGTTTACTTTCCCATTTACTAACGTAAAATACGAAGGTTGCTATCAAGCCATTAAGAAAAAAATGGGCATTGATTTGAACGGTGGTGTGTTGGCGGTCTATACAGTTTCGCCATCAGAAAACAGTAAAGATTTAGATGCGGAGGTTGACGCAACAATTAACCGTATTAAAAATACTTTGTCAAAACAAGGTTATTTGGAATCCACGGTTACACGCCAAGGTTCTAACCCTGATTATAAAATTCGTATCGAAGTACCAGGTATGAGCAATACAGAAGATATTATGGATGCGATTGGTACACCTGCCAATATTGAATTTTTGGAACCAACTATGGATTCAACAAAGGCACAAACCTATGATGCAACCAAGGTATTCTTAACTGGTGAAGATTTGTCTGGTGTCAGCGTTGTTGATGATCGTGAAAATCCACCATATTATGCGATTCAATTAAACTTTACCGACAGTGGTAAAACCAAATTCCACGAAAAAGTGACAAACGCGGGTGGTTATTACTTGTCAATTTTTTCGAATAAAACTTTGGTCAGCGCACCAACAATTTCGTCCGATAATGCCAGCACCTTGGGTTTAGACGGTAAAGTTTTGGTTACTGGTAAATACGATAAAGAAAGCGCGGAAGCGTTTGCTTTGCAAATTGAATCTGGTATGTACACGGTCGGTTTGGATATCAGTCAAATGAGTTACATTCCTGCGACCTTGGGTGAGGGCGCCATTAAGGCGGGTTTAATTGCGTTGGCAATTGGTCTGTTGATTATCTTTGTATTGATGATGGTCATCTATCGCGATTTCGGTTTAATCGCAAATTTATCCTTGATTATTTATACGGTAATTTTCGTTTTCTTCTTGGCAATTATTGATTCGATTCAATTAACCTTGCCAGGTATTGCGGGTATTATCTTGTCAATTGGTATGGCGGTCGATGCTTACATTTTGATTTTTGAACAAATTAAAGAAGAATACCGCAGTGGTAAACGCTTTGCCGCGGCTACACATGCTGGCTTCAATAAATCAATTGTCACGATTTTAGATGCTAACGTCACGACGATTATCGTCAGTTTGATTTTGTACTTGTTAAGTTCTGGTTCAATTAAAGGTTTTGCGATTACCTTGGCTTTGGGTGTCGGTATCTCAATGTTTGTTGGTTTATTGATTACGCGAGCTTTGGCGAAATTGTATTTATATCTTAATCCCGATAATGCCGCGCGAGCGAACATTAAATTAAAACCAACCGATATTGCAAACAGTGAAGAATCCAAACCAGCTGTTCCGCAAAAACGTAAATTGAATATGGGTGGTGCCAAATGAAGATAGAAGAAAGATTAAGAAATACTAAATTTAATTTTGTACGCAATGGCCGTTGGTTCTTTATTGCACCAGCTGTCATTTTGCTGGTCGGTATCATTGTTTTGGCATTCTTGGGCTTTAACTTAGGTTTGGAATTTACTGGTGGTACTATCGTTAGTGTCAGTGCGGACGGTGAACACAGTAAAGCTGAAATTGAAACTAAAATGAATTCTTACGATGTAAAGTATTCTATTACAGAAGAACAAAACACCAGTGGCGGTACCAATTATTCAATTAAATTTAACGCTACTGATAAAACCGAAGACATTATTAAAGATTTGCATAATTATTTCAAAGCCGAAGATTGGAATTCGGCGGAAAGTATCCAAGCCAGCACAACCAAGGAAACCATTTTAGGTGTATTCTTATCAATCTTGGCGGCTTTGGCGGGCTTGATTATTTACATGTTAATCCGCTTTAAATTTACTGCGGGTATTGCTACGATTTTGGCTTTGGCGCACGATGTATTAATGATTTGTTCATTAATGGTAATTTTCCGTATTCAAGTCAATGCATCGTTCATTGCGGCAATTTTGACCGTTATGGCGTATTCAATTAACAACAGTTTGGTTGTTTTTGACCGTGTGCGTAGTTACGAAAAAAACAATGTCAACAACGACACTGTGGAACAAATTGTTAATAAATCAATTACCCGTACTTTGGGACGCAGTATTTTGACAGTGGGTACGACGTTGGCAACTTTGTTGGTTTTGACGATTATCAGTTTAGTTATGCAATTATCATCTTTGATTGAATTTGCCTTGCCAATTATTTTTGGTTTGTTTGCGGGTACTTATTCGTCTATGTTATTAATTGGTCCAATGTATAAACAATTTGAAACCGCACGCCTTTACGCAAAACAACGCAAACTTGCCAAAGTACACTAATATAATTAGGTGTGCCGTCGCTGTGGGAAATTTTTAGTGCGTTAATAGAATTTATTCCGCAAGTCTTTATTCTGTATTTTATTTTGACCGTTCTGGAAAAAAGCGGTCTTTTGGCACAATTTGCGCGCATTTTTCATTTGCCTGTCGATAATGTTTTACCTGTATGTTTAAGTTTTAATTGTACGACTATGGCTGTTTGTGCTGCGCGTAACAATCCACAAAGAAATCGGTTAGTGCATTTTTTGACGCTGATTCCATGTACTGCGCAATTGCCCATGTTGACTTTTTTGTTACTGACTGTATTGCGTTTCCCATTTTGGTCATTGCTGGTACTTTATTTAATTTGCATTACGGTGGCATTGGTTGTGGTTATGTTGACTCCTAAAATTGGCATAACAACCGTGCAGCAAGCAATTTTCAAATTGAATTTTCCTAACTTGTGGGAATGCGGCAAAGATACTTTGTTGCAAACTTTAATTTTCGCGAAAAAAATTTTCATCGCGTTTACAGTTAGTGCGTTTATCATTGTTTTTTTGGCGCGCTTTTCGTTTAAGTTTCAGTTCGTAACTAATCCCGAACAGTCAATATTATTTGCGATTTGTGGTGTTTTCGCACCTTTATTCGCACCAATCGGATTAAATAATCCAATTCTGATTTGTGCGTTGTTGTTTGGTTTAATTGCAAAAGAAGCCGCGGTGTCTGTGTTGTTATTTTTCCCAACAATAGTACAAACTTTGCCCATGCCTGTGATTTTGTCTTTAGTAACTTTTTTTGTGTTTTATCCTAAATGTTTGGCAGCTCAAACTGCAATTAATCAACATTGTGGACGTCATGTGGGTGCAAGGACTTTTATTGTAAATTTGTTGCTTGCTTATGGACTAAGTTTTGTTGTATATACTGTATGTGGAATCTTTATCTGATTATGATTATGACTTGCCAGAAAGCATGATTGCTTCTGCGCCGATGGAACCGCGCGATGAGTGTAAAATGTTAGTTTATCATCGTGACAGTGGCGCAACGCATATTGCACAATTCAAAGATATATTGTCAGAATTAAAAGCGGGCGATGTAGTCGTAATTAACGAAACCCGTGTAATTCCTGCACGTTTAATGGGTAAAAAATCAACTGGTGCGGTCATTGAAATTTTGTTGTTAAAGAAACTTGATTTGACCAATTATGAAGTTTTAGTTAAACCATTACGCCGTTTAAAAACAGGGGATACCGTGGACGTAGCAGGTAAATTGCAAGCCACATTGGTCAGCAAAAACCCCGTAGACGGAACTGCGATTATGCGTTTGGATTGTGTCGGCGGTGCGCAAAATTTGGAAGCCGTGATTGACGAAGTTGGCGAAATTCCGTTGCCACATTACATTCAAAACGGCAAAGCGACCAAAGAAAATTATAACACGGTTTATGCAAAAATTGACGGCAGTGCGGCTGCACCGACCGCGGGTTTACATTGGACGAAAGAATTAATGGCGGCTGCCAAAGCTAAAGGTGTTATTTTCGCGCCCGTTGTTTTAGACGTGGGTTTGGGTACTTTTCGCCCAGTCAAGGTTGACGATATCACTAAACATGTTATGCATACGGAACGCTACCAAATCTCGACGCAAACCGCAAAAATTATAAACGACGCTTTGAAAGATGGACGCCGCATTATTGCCACTGGCACGACCAGTTTACGTACTTTGGAAGGTTGTTTCGCTAAATATGGCTGTATTAAAGCTGTTACTGATGAGACCAATATTTTTATTTACCCGCCGTACCAGTTCAAAGTTATTTCGGCTTTAATTACCAACTTTCATTTGCCGAAGTCGACTTTGTTAATGTTGGTTTCCGCTATGGTTGGTTGTGAAAAAATTTTAGAACTTTACGAAATGGCAAAAAATAACAATTTCCGCTTCTATTCATTTGGCGATTGCATGTTTTTGCAGTAAACTGAAATTATGAATGCAAAGGAAGAATTTATTTCAATCTATAAAAAAAATATTAAACGTGATGGGTCAGATAAGTTACTTGCATGGTTGGAAACTACTGACTTTTTTACTTGTCCAGCTTCAACTAAATTTCACAGCAATTTTGAAGGTGGCTTAGTCGAACATTCGGTCAAGGTTTATCATCGCTTGCAAAAACTGGTGGCTGGTGAACAAATCAAGGTTAGTGAAGAAACTATGGCGGTTACCGCGTTGTTGCATGATATTTGCAAAGCCAACACTTACAAAGTTGATTTCCGCAATGTTAAACGCGACGGCGAATGGATTAAAGAGCCATTTTATACCGTTGACGATCAATTGCCTTATGGGCATGGCGAAAAGTCCGTTTACATTATTTCTGGCTTTATGAAATTGTCGCGCGAAGAAGCGATGGCGATCAATTGGCACATGGGACCATATGATACCCGCGTAGTTGGTGGCAGTTTTGCGCTTTCCGAAGCATTCAAACGTTTCCCTCTTTGTTTGTTAATGTTTATGGCGGATATCAGCAGTTCATATTTGGACGAAACTATTAAAAAATAATTAGATTTTAACTTTATCTGCGGCTTGGATGCGAATGTCGTCACTGATGGCGGCGTAGTGTTTTTTTGTTGTGTTAATGTCTTTATGACCTAACACATCGGCGACTACATAAATGTCGTTGGTGGCTTTGTAAAGATTAGTGCCATAAGTTGAACGCAGTTTATGTGGACTAATCTTTTTTAACGGTGCGGCAACTTTTGCATATTTTTTAACAATATTTTCGACTGATCGTACCGTTAAACGGTGTCCACATTTAGTAAATAGCGGAGTGTTTGGTGCCCATTCGCCATTATTAAAATAAATCATGAATTTGTCATGTAATTGTTGTCCCATGTGTAAGATAGTTTGTTTACCACCTTTGCGGGTAACCAAAAAAGTCTTATTGACCAAATCAATGTCTTGGTAATCTAAACCAACCAATTCACTGACACGAATTCCCGAAAGTAAAAATAAAGTGATAATCATTTCGTCGCGCGGATTTCCGGCTGCAGCGTTAATCATTTTTTCAACTTCTTCGTCGGATAATCGAATAATACTTTTTTCATGAATTTTAGGTAGGTCAATTTTGGTCATTATGTTTTCTTGCAAATCGCCACGACGGTAAAAATATTTGAAAAACGATCGCAAGGCCGCCATTTTGCGCATCTTTCCACGTTCACCGTTTAGGTGGTCGTTGCCGTCTTTTTGATAGTGGGTCAAAAACGACATATAATATTCAAAGTCGTCGATAGTAATTTTATCTAAATCTTCTTTTTCAAAATCTGACATTTGGTAGTTGTGAAATTGTTCAGTTTCTTTAATTAAAAAGTTAAAAAAAATTTCCAAATCGCGGGCATAACCTAAACGCGTTAATGGAGAAGTAACTTGTTCGATACCTAAAAAGAAAGCGTTACAAAATGACGGTAAGTTTTCCAACACGCGATTTAATTGTTCGGTGTTGTATATGTCGCGTTCGGTAACATATTTCATCAATTATTTTTTATCACAAAATTAAAATTTTTTCCATTACTTTTTGCTTCGTCACGGTTTTACAATTTTTGATTTGATTAGCATAAATCCGCCACTGAAAACATATTTATCTTAATACATGGCAGCAATTTTAACCTTTGCATTTGCTTTTGGTTCGGCAATGTATGCTTTTTCTAATAAATACATTTTGGTTGGTGTTGTTTTGTTGTTTTATATTATTATTCAAAAGTTGTTGCATTGGCATCGTCGCCAAAAATTCATGCATCAGACCATGATTCAATGCGGCGGTAAAAACTTTCGCCTGAATGCTTTGTTAGATTCGGGAAATGCGCTGACCGATCCTGTTTCTGGTCTTCCAGTTTCAATCATTTCCTTGCCAGTCTTTTTGCAAATGTTTCCAGAAATTTCCGCCGACCAAATTTTACAATCTAAATTAGAACAATGTGTCCACGGTCATTATATCAACTGCCAAACTGTTAACGGCAAAAGTCAGTTGTTTGTTTTTCAACCCGACAAAATGCAAATCAATGGAACTACGGTGGACAGTTTATTAGGCGTCAGTCCGCAAAATTTTGGTAATCAAAAGTATGATGCTATCTTAAATATAAAATTAGGGGGTGTTTTATGAATTTAATTGCTCGGGCAGTTGCGCTGTTCAAACAAATCAACTCGGACGGAAACGACTGGGATGATACTGGACTGTTTTTTATTAACGGTACCGAAGCCTTGGAGCGCCCTTTACCCAAGGAAGAAGAGGAACTTTTATTGCAAGAATTAGATCAGGGCAAACCCGAAACACGTCAAAAGTTGATTTCGCATAATTTGCGTTTGGTGGTTTACATTGCCAAAAAATTTGAAAATACGGGCATTGACATTGAGGATTTAATCAGTATCGGCTCAATTGGTTTGATTAAAGCGGTCAACAGTTTCAAATACGATAAAAATATAAAACTCGCTACATACAGTAGTCGTTGTATTGAAAACGAAATTTTAATGTATTTACGTAAAGTACAAAAAACGCGCAGTGATGTTTCAATGGACGAAGCCATTAACGCGGACAGTGATGGCACCGAAATTCGTTTGGGCGATGTGATTTGTACTACCGAAACCAATGTCGATGAAGAATTGGATATGAAAGTTGAAAAAAACCTTCTATGGTTAGCGGTGGATAAGTTGTCGATTCGTGAACAAGAAATTATGCAATTACGTTTTGGTTTGGGCGGTGGACCTGAACGCACTCAAAAAGAAGTTGCTAACATGTTGGAAATTTCGCAATCATACATTTCAAGACTGGAAAAGAAAATTTTAAACCGTTTAAAAAAAGAATTTAACAAAATTGATAACTAATATAGACAAGCACTATTTATATATGTTATTATATTGCGTGACAAATTTTGTACCTTGGATTATTGCGTTAGTGCTTATTATAGCATTTTTAAGTTTTTGTTCATTTTTTAATATGATTCTTTGGTTGCGCGCATTGATTTCTGGTGCGTATGTTTCGGTCGGCGAATTGATTTCTATGACTGTTAAGAAATTGGACGCACGTAGCATTGTCAATATTTACATTAAAGCTCGTAAAGCTAGGGTTAATATTACCATCGCGCAAATTGAAAATCATATCCAAGCCCACGGTAATATCGAATTGGTAATCAATGCTTTAATTGCAGCACAAAGTGCGAATTTGACCGATTTGGATTTGAAAACTGCAATTGCGGTTGACCTTTCGGGACGTGATATTAACGATGCCGTTAAACACTGTATCATGCCACAAATTATTCAAATCAATAACATTACTGCAATGGCGAAAAACGGAATTGAAGTTTCGGTCAGTGTAAAAGTTACGGTACGTGTTAATTTGAAACGTATTATTGGTGGTGCGTTAGAGGAAACCATTATTGCGCGTATCAGCGAAGGAATTATGACAATTATTGGTAACGCACAATCACACAACGAAATTTTGGAAGGTCCGAACATTATTACGAAAACTATTATGGCAAACAAAAATTTGGCGGCGGATACTGCGTTCGATATTTTGTCGTTAGATGTTGTTGATATGAAAGTTGGTCGCAATATCGGTGCTGAATTGGAAATCGATAAAGCCGAAGCGGTTAAATATATCAGTCAAGCCGATGCCGAAAAACGCCGTGCCGAAGCGGTGGCAGCCGAACAAGAAATGCGCGCGTTGACCCAAGAGATGCGCGCTCGCGTGGTGGCGGCGGAATCCGAAGTATCTAAGGCTTTGGCGGGGGCTTTGAAATATGGCAACATTGATGTTAAAGATTATATGAAAATGGAAAACTTGCAAAGTGATACTTTGATGCGTAAAGCTTTGAGTGGCAGTGCAAATTCAGATATGTTGACGCCGGCATTGAATCCGCCGAAAAAGAAAACAAAATTACAATAAAGGAAGTTGATGATGGAATATGAGAAGTTGACGGGTTTTTTGATTGGCGCTTTGGTCATTTTAGCGGCTGTAATCGTCTTCTTTTTGTTAATTGATAAACTGTTAAAATACGAACCTAAAAAAGCAGAACCCAAAAAAGATGACACAAAAACTGAAGCTCCGAAGCCTGTTGAAAAAGCAGTGGCTAATTCCGTCACCGAAAAACCCAATGTTCCTGTTATGCAAATTTACAATAGTGAATTGGCTGATGACTTAAATGAATTGTTAAAAAACTCTGAAAAAAAAGACAATTCGCGCATTAAAGTTGAAAGTCACATAGTTGAAAATGGTAATATCAGTAAATATGTCAAAGAAAAAAACTACCATGAATTCAACTTCAATGAAGAGAACCCCGATACTACCGAAGATGAACCCATGACTTTTACGCGTGAAGATTATAAAAAGTTTACGGTTCTCAGTAATATTGACCAGCCTAAATAATTATACATAGTTGTGAAAGATTTTTTTATCCATCAAAATCAAAACCGCGAAGTCTTGGTCGGCGGCGTTCATTCTTTAATGGATTTTGATGTCGATAAAATTGTGTTACGCGTTAAAAACGGACTAATCGAAGTCACGGGCAAAAACTTGGTCATTGAACGTTTTGACGAAAATGAAATCACAATTATCGGCAAGATTGAAGGGGTGTTGACCAATGTCTCGCATTAAAAACTTTTTCACTGGGCGAGTTGAATTTTGCGTGCAAGGTTTGCCGTTGTCGTGTTTGAATAAATTGCGGTTGTACCATATTACACAAATTCGCTTATCGAATGACACAACGATTTTTTCGGCACCACTTTGTTACGCCACAACTATTAAAAAACTGATTAATAATTTTGAATATCAAGCCAGCGAAAATCACAATTTATTTCGTGGTGTCAATTTTTTGTTAAACCATTTTGTTTTAGTGGTGGCGGTTCTTGTGGCTGTCGTGGTATTCCAATTGGCGGATATGCGTATTTATCAAGTCAGTGTTTCGTGTGACAATCCCGCTTCGATTAGCGGTGTTTATGAACATTTGAACCAAATCGGTGTGAAAAAATTTATGCCTAAAAACCAATTACAAAATTTCGATTTGGCGGCAGACTTAGTAAATAATTTCGCAAATGTCGCCCATGCTCATGTGCGTGTGGCGGGAAATACTTTGGTCGTAGATTTGGTCACTGCAGTTAATCAAAGTCATAAAGTTAAAACCAACATCTATGCGCAATACGATGCCGTCATTAAAGAAATCACTGCGTATAGCGGCACCACGCTGGTCACGGTGGGTGATGTTGTGAAAAAAGGGGATTTACTGGTCGCTGATGCTTATCCCGACAGTGTTGTTGTGACGGGCGAAGTTGCGTTCGTTCATGGCGAAGAAATAAGTCGGTTGGTGATTTGGATTATATAGATTATACTAATTATAATTATGGAAGTTTTAACTGCTGTCTGTCAGGTTTTGGGCGTAGATCCGAACACGGTCGAAGTCAACTATGCGTTTGTCAGTCCGCGCGAAATTCATCGTTTGAATTTGCAATTTCGCCAAGTCGACCGTCCGACCGATGTATTATCTTTTCCCGACGGCGACGTCAATCCAGAAACTAACCGCCGTTTTATGGGCGATGTTTTAATTTGTCGCAGTGTAGCGCGCCGTCAAGCCAAAGAACTGGGGCACAGTTTGGCACGCGAAATTACGTTTTTGCAGGTTCATGGCACTTTACATTTATTTGGTTATGACCATATCGAATCCGCAGATGAAGTAAAAATGCTTGGACTACAACGCGAAATTATGGCATTATTATCTTGATGGATTTCATGTTAAGTAAAGAAATCATTGCGCGCTTAATTGATACGGCAAAAAACTATGCCGACAATGCCTACTGTCCATATTCGGGTGTTGCGGTCGGTGCCGCGCTTTTGTGTAGTGATAATATTATTTTGGGTGGTTGTAATATTGAAACTGGCGATTATGCGGCGCCGTCGTTTGGGGCGGGGGATACTGCAATTGCCAAAGCCATCAGCGAAGGCTACAACCAAATGTTGGCAATGTGTTTTTATTCCAAAGACCGCTTGATTTATCCGAATGCTACTACACGACAATACCTGTGTGAATTTAATGGCGATATTAAAATTATTGTGGCGAATGACCAAACTTATGAAGTGATTGACGGGCTAAGTTCGATTTATTTGTTTCCGCCAACATTGAACGATGGAGACCAAGCAGGCGCATGAGTACGATTAACAAATGTGGAACGGTAGCGTTACTGGGCGAACCCAACGCAGGTAAAAGTTCTTTGGTCAACGCTTTGGTGGGTTGTAAAGTCGCAATTACCGCACCAATGGCAGGTACAACCCGCGATGCAATTCGTGGTATTTTGAATACGGCACAGTCGCAAATTATTTTTGTTGATACTCCGGGTATGCAACGCGCTACCAATTTATTAGAGCATAAAATGAACCGCGCGATTTCCGGTGCCGTCAAATCTGCCGATGTGATTTGCTTTGTTTTGGACGTTAATCATGTAACTGAAAAAGCCTTATCCAAATTGGCAAACTACCGCGATTTTGGTGTACCAGTTGTGGTGGTGGTTTCCAAAATTGACAGCGCAAAACCCGAAAAATTATTTCGCGTTTTGGATCAAATCAAACAATACGATTTTGTCAAAGATTTTGTTCCTGTTTCTTCTGTGAAAAAAATCGGGTTGGAAGAATTGTTAATGTGTTTGGAAAAGTATTTACCTGCGGGTAAACCAATTTATGAAGACGAAATTTACACCGACACCAACGAACGTACGATGGCGGCTGAAATTATCCGCGAAGCCATTATCAACCAACTGCGCGACGAAGTGCCGACTGGCGTTAAGGTCGTGATTACCAAATTTGAAACCGTGGAACGCACAGTCAACATTGACGCCGACATCGTTTGCGATAAACCTAACCATAAAAAAATCATTATCGGCAACCAAGGCAAATTGATTCGCGCCATCGGAGTTACCGCACGCAAAAGACTGGAAGAACTTTTAGGGCAGCACGTCATGTTGCATACCTTCGTGATTGTTCGCGAAGGTTGGCGCGACCAAACCCAATGGTTGTAAGATTAGTAGTATTTTTTGCAGCTATTAATCAGTTCCCAATATTGATAATCAAGTGAACGGTAAACGCGTTGCGCGCTGATAACTGTGACGTGGGCGTTGATTAAAGCGTCAACCACGTCTTGTACGCGTTCGGGTTTTAAGTTGACAATTACTTGGTCGCCACACAGACGC
>JAZLKE010000007.1:0-2867 GCA_045597505.1 Clostridia bacterium
ACTGTCAACACCACAATAATCAAAAATTCAATTCCCGTAGTAATTGACACCCATGACAATGCTCCCAGCACAGTCCAGCCCAACGCCAACCAGTTCACTAAAACCATCACTGCCATACTGACCACAATGATGATTAAATAGATGATCATCAGTTAAACTCCGCTCCGCACAACCAGATATTCAAGACACCGTCTTGTTCCACGACTTTTTCTTTTTCGGATAAAACATTATCAAACAAACGATTAACGTAAACAGCTTCTGGCATTTGGTTTTGCTTTAATGCTTCCGCCATTTGGGACAAATAAGATTCCTTGTCCACTTTCTTCGTCATAAACATTTTCGCCATAATCCCCAAGAACACATGGTACAAAGACAATTCATGGTGATACAAGTGAATGTCAGCATAAGCATAGTACGCCAACTTGCTGTAATTTTCAATGTCGGCTTGGCTCCAGTCTACCGAGTTCAAACCGGTTTGACTTTGAATTGCGTTTTGAAACAAATCATCGGCGAAAATCGGCATACAGAGGTTATGCGCCATTGCCGGTACCGCCAAACGGTTTTTTGCCATTAAAAAGAACGCCCAAAAGAAGAAATCGAACGCACGTACGTATTGCATTTCGTCCACATAATTCGCAAAATCACGACAGATAATTTCTTCACGTAATGGTTGGTTACGCATGAACATATGCCAAACCGTAAATTTATTATCTTGGTCACTGACCGTCTTAGTAATCGCACTGGCATTTGAACTTGGAATATACGGAGTGCAATAGTAATTGTACAACACATCATCAATTACCACGACTTTGTGTAAGTTTTTCAAGTTTGCTAAGTTATAAATTTCATCTTCTCCCAAACCCAAACCCAAAACAAAAGGTTCGGTCAAACATTCACGGCGGGTTAATTTATTCCACGGCATACTGCTGGCAAAAAAATCATGGTAATAGGTCATCAACTGTTGCTTGTCGGCTAAATCGTAAACACCGGGTTGTAAATGTTGTTCAAAACATGGGTGCGTAAAATTACAAATACAACGATCGGCGGCACTGGCTTCCAAGGATTTCAACATAGTGGACAAAGCACGTGGCGTTGTATAATTATCGTCCGAATCAATAAAAGCCACATATGCACCTTTGGCTTGTTTCAAACCAACATTACGAGCATTAGATACACCCGCATGTTTAGCAGCAATTACTTTGACACGTTTGTCGATAACAGCATATTTACGCGCAATTTTCAAAGTATCATCTTCACTACCATCATCGACCATAATCAATTCCAAATTACGGTGGTCTTGTTGTAAGACACTTTCGACTGCGCGGAACAAATTCTTTTCACAGTTATAACAAGGCATAATCACAGAAATTAAATTTATTTCCATATAAATGGAAGTTTATCATATGCCACCCTGTAAAGTAAAACACATATTCGACAAATTGTGACAAAAACCGTCCAAACAACAAAAAACCGCGGTTTCCCACGGTTCTTTTTGTATTAATTTTAATAAATTAATTATTAACCATATTTTGCATCATTTGCATAATAGAGCCTGGAGTATATGCCAACACATAAATAATGATTTGTTTATCATCGCTGCTGTAGTTGATACTCATCAACAAATCTCTATCATCTTGCGCATCATAAATAAACCAAACCCCATAGGCATCATCCATTCACTGTTAACAACTTTGTTTGGTAATCTCCGCATCATCCCATTGTTGCGCATGAGTATCAACGTATTCACGCAATTGTTCAACAGTCGCGCTTTGTAAATCTGTTAAATGATAAGTTTCCATAAAATCTATCAATTTGTCGCCATAAAAGCTGCTGTGTGCCGAAATAAAACGGACCAGTTGACTTTTTTCGGATAAGGCTTCTTCCGCCTTTGCTAATTTTTTCAATTTCAGTTCATTTGGTACAAAATTTTTTAATCCCATTTTCTATTTATATGTATACTCCTAATCAATAATTACACTTTTAATAAAATTTACAAAAAACCCGTATGACGCGGGCCTTTTGTTAATTACAACAAGCCTTACGCTTTTTTCGCACGTTCACCAATGATTTTTTCTGCAACATTCTTTGGAACTTCATCATAATGATCAAAGACCATATCGAAAGTACCACGACCTTGGGTCAAAGAACGCAAGTCGGTTGCATAACCAAACAATTCGGACAACGGAACCAAAGCGTTAATAATTTGTGTACCTTGACGGCTGTCCATACCTTGCAATTGACCACGGCGCGAAGAAATGTTACCCATAACGTCGCCCAAGTAGTCTTCCGGAGTTTCAATAACCATTTTCATAATTGGTTCCAACAATACTGGGTTAGCCGCACGCGCACCATCTTTGAACGCGATTGAACCAGCCGCCTTAAACGCCATTTCCGAACTATCAACTTCGTGGTAAGAACCATCATAAACGGTAACTTTGAAGTCCACGGTTTCGTAACCAGCTAAGACACCAGAACGTTTGGCTTCTTCAATACCTTTGTTAATGGCAGGAATGTATTCCTTCGGAATTGAACCACCCACGGTCTTATCTTCAAAGACATAACCTTTACCAGTCGGCAATGGTTCCATAATAATTTTACAATGACCATATTGACCATGACCACCCGATTGCTTAATGTATTTACCTTCGACTTCAACGCGTTTACGGATAGTTTCACGATATGCAACTTGTGGTTTACCAACATTAACATCAACTTTAAATTCACGACGCAAACGGTCAACCATAATTTCCAAGTGCAACTCACCCATACCAGCAATAATTGTTTGTGTTGTTTCCGGGTCAGTAAAGGTTTTGAAAGTTGGATCTTCTTGTGACAATTTAACCAAAGCTGCAACCATCTTATCTTGC
>JAZLKE010000008.1:0-7882 GCA_045597505.1 Clostridia bacterium
ATACTACTTTAATTTGACCCAAAATTTGACCCAAAAACACTAAAAAAATTAAAAAATATCATACTACTAAACTACATTAGATAGTGGTTTAGCAAATCAATATATACTGTATATTGTAAAATGTTATTTGACCATAATCTGCAAAACCGTTATGCGCCAGTTCGATTCTGGCCCGTGCCTCCAAACAAAAAAAGGCAGCCTGCGGGCTGTCTTTTTTTTATTTGATTACTTCGTCGTCCGTTGTCTTAGTTTTCGGTTTTTGTTTCAAAACCTACTGGTCATTATCTTCGGTTAGTTGCTCTACGTTATCGCAATCGTACATATGCAAAGCAAAGCCCAACTTCTGGTAACTTTCTGCCGTGCCACCCAACATAATTTGCTCAGTTCCATATTTACGGCGGATTTTATCAAAGGCATCGTCCAAAGCCTGATTTTTGGCTTCGTCGTTAATTTCCATTAACAGGTTAGTTTGCAAATTTGGTGCGTCGGTTAAATTCGCCACCGCAATGCGTAACGCCCGCACGGGATGAAAAGGCTTTTGCACCCATAATTGGTCGAACAAAGCACTGGCAGTACGACGAATGGTTAATACCGCATGTGTCGGATAAGCCAAACTGGTTTGCGCACCGCACCAATGCAACATGTCGTCTTTAATCGACAAATGAATGGTATAACCTTGCAAATTATGTTCCCGCAAACGATACGCAATTTTTTCTGCCAATAAATACAATACTGATTCGACTTCCCCTTTATTGGTTAAATTATACGGCAACGTCGTTCCGTTTCCCACGCTACGTGGCACTTCGTGATACAAATAATCACTAACATCGCTGAAATCTTCACCCCGCGCCGCCGCAATCAATTTTTCCGCGCTAATACCCAAAAAACTTTTCAACAGTGCCACGTCATAGTTTGCCAAGTCACCAATTGTTTGCACATTAAGTTTTTGGAGCAACACCTGAGTGCGTTTACCAATGAACAACAAATTACTAATCGGTAACGGATAAATCAGTTGTTGATAATTTTCCAAAGTAATTGCGACAATTGCATCAGGTGCCGCGAGGTCGCTTCCTAACTTCGCATAAGTCTTATTAAACGATACACCAACCGAAATGGTTAAGCCCAACTCTGCTTTCACTGCATTACGAATTTTGTCCGCAATTTGCATACCGTCCCCAAACATTTTTTGGCTGTGCGTCACGTCCAACCAACATTCATCAATTCCGAATGGCTCCACTTGGTTGGTAAAGCGATAATAAATGGACTGCACCATTTTACTGTACTTTTCGTAAGCATCGTATTCAGTCGGTACAATTTGAATTTCAGGACAAATTTGTTGGGCTTGCCAAATTGCCATGCCGGTTTTGACACCCATTTTTTTTGCATTCTCACTTTTGGCTAGAACAATGCCTTTACGTAAACTCGGATTGCCACAAACCGCAATGTACTTACCGCGCAATTCAGGGTGCAATTTCATCGCCACCGAAGCAAAAAAATTGTTCAGATCACAATGTAAAATTACCCGCGAAAAATCACCTTGAGATTTAGATTCAAACATATGTCGCCAACTAAAACTCATAATACCATGATTGCCCAGAAAAAGAAAACCATAATCACGGTTCAGATTTACCCGAATTTGACATTTTATGTCGATATAGGTTAAAATGAATCATTCTTTTTGTAAGATCTTAAAACAATACATAAGGAGTCAAAAAATGAGTGAAATCCAATTAACTAACAATCAAGCGATTAACGCAATTTATGGTGTTTATGGTCAATACCCGATTTTTCGCAAATATAACAACGGTTCCCCAATCACACGTAAACCATTGGTTTTTAACCCCAATGCTAATCCCAAAAAACGCGATGAATACGAAGTAAAACAGTATGGCAGTTTTGGTCTTGTTAATCCTGGACCAAAAATTGAAACACATTTTTACAACAAATTGGTTGATAAAGTATTTGACGAAGGTAACTTTGGTGAAAAAGCAGTTTCGACTACCAGTCAAGATTTTACCAAAGACCCAACCATTTTGAATGCTTATAATAATAACGAAGGCGAATTGTTTGATAAAATCAGCGACCCTGTTCGCTTTACAATCATCGTACCAAACTATTCCGCCGCCGTTCTAGTTATCAGTAAACTATTAGAAACATATGGTGGTTCAATCACAATTCATGATGAAAAAAACGACAAAAAAGGCGATTATGAAGCTTTTCATTTCCATGGTACCTACGGCTCAGATCATGAAGATGCCAAAGACGATACAACGAAACATGGTTCCACGGAGGGACGCATCAATTTTGAATGTCAAATCTGCATGGAGGACTCTTACGAAGTAAAGAAGGCAACTGACCCCTACTATCACATTTACAAACAAGTTCCTACACCCGATGGTTCCAGAATTCAAAGAGAAAAAGAATTACAACAAAAAGAAATTACTAAATACACACGCATGATTTATAACCGTACAGACTTTAAGGAAAACGTCGACAAAGTAATTACCATCAATAACGACTACCTTACCCGTAATCCACAACCACATCCACAATCACAAAAAAACAAAAAATTATCGCACTTCATGATGATTAACCGATTATCGGAAATTTACCAAGACGAATTAGCGGTAGGACTATCAGGACTCTTAACCGAGATTAACAAAATCTACGAACAATCACAGAAACAACAAAACGACCTCGGTACCGAGATGTAAAAAAAATGCGGATAACTTCCGCATTTTTTTAACCAATCATGAACATTGCGTGCGGCATATGATTGTAATAATTATTATTGCTCATATTACGGTTCCAGTAATTCCAGTTGTTGTAATAATTGTAACCATTATATTCCCATGAGTCATTGGGTTGATAAAACGCATCAACGTTCATTGAGTAATACCACATAGTACTTCCCTCCTTTGTCAGGTCGCCGCTCAGGCTTCCTTTAACTCATTGTATGCGTCAGCATAAATTCTGGTACTTCGCCCACGATGATGCTGTCAGAAAATAACATTTCAATTACGATATTTGCGCGCTTAGTATATAACGGCAAAATGATATCCACTGTCGCATAACTACGCAAAGTAATTTTATGTTCAGTTTGGTTAATGCCCGCACTGTTAAATTCAGACTCGAAATTACAATTGACCGCCCCCACCAACTGTAAATTCAACTTTATTGGCATTCCGCGTCCCACCAAAAACGGCACCCCAGAAAAAGTTCCTAACGGCACTGGAATACCTTGTATGGCACAGGCTGTCAAATATTCTTGTGCGCGGGTCGAAACTTGCATTGCTAACAAATTCATTTTCAACGCGTCAGCATTGATACTGGTAATCGTACCATTATTATCACGGCGAATATCGGTTAGATTGCTGTAAGTATCCGTATTTACCACATCGGCGACACCACGACTGACCGCCTGTACTGTAACCGCATCAACAACCGCATCGGCATAGTTAAACACCACTGGATTTACAACAGCAACCACATAAGCTACCAACAAAACTAACACCACAAGCAACCAACACAACCATTTGGTTTTGCGTCTCATAATTATGTATACGACGATTTCGGCTTGCGTTTCCCTTGGTTTTCATGTTAAAATAAATCCACGCTGATGTAGCACAGTCGGTAGTGCATTTGATTCGTAATCAAAAGGTCGCGAGTTCGAATCTCGCCATCAGCTCCATTTTATGAAAATCATTAAAAAAGACGCGAGTAGTTTTGATTTAAACCCCGCCCATGACGGCGCAGGCACCAAGAAAGTTTTAATTGCCGATGGTGAAATCAAAAACATTCAAGGCATTACCAAAAGTTGCTTAACCCCAGGCGGTATGTTTGCTTGGCATTGCCACGAAGATTGCAACGAATGTATGTTTGTTTTGGCAAGTACAGGCACAGTGCGCGACCAAGACGGCATTTACCCTTTTGAACCCGGCGACCTTTTTGTCTTTCCGCAAGGCGTTTACCACGAAATCAAAAATACTGGCACGGAACTTTTCAAAGCCATCTACATTCGCACCAAATAAAAAGACCTGTATTCCGACAGGTCTTATTTTTCTTTGCTTCCGTTTTTGTCGGCAGCAGTTTGCCCGACTTTTTCGATGGCGGTCGTATCCGTATGTGGAATTTCCGTCCAACCAACTTTTTTGAACAAACAGACCAATTCCATGGGGACTGGCACAAACATGAAAATCGGATAAAACAATACGGTCAAACATTTCAACGGGAACGAAACGCCTTGAATTCGTTTGTGTTCACAAATAAAAATTAACACCGCTAATGCCATTAAACCGACATAACCCACCAATGTAGTTTTTAATAAATCCAATCCCTTACTTTGCCAAACTGCCAAATAATCGTTCGGCATAAATAATGGTGCCATAAAAATCAAAATCAAATTCAAAATAAATAAAATGGTCGACGTAACCGATAACGGCAAAGTGTTAACCAAAATATCGTACGTCGAAAATTTGTTCGCCTTTTGTCCCTTGGGCGTACGTTTGAACAATTTTTTCATACACATGCCCGACCGAGTTAAAAACACCAACAAGTGTCCTTTGGTCCAACGCATGCGTTGACGCAACATGATTTTGTTACTGGTCGGCTGTTCATCATAAAACATAGCTTCATCACAATAAACAATGTTACGACCTTGTAAAACTTGGTCAGCCGAAAATTCCCAATCTTCGGTCAAGGTCAGATAGTTCCAGCCCTTATCCACTACCTTCGCACTAAACAAATACCCTGTTCCTGAAACACGTGTCGAACAACCCGCCAAACTACGGCCACGCGATTCCAAACGACAACCCTGCGCGAAATACAATCCGTAACACGCCGACATCACATTAGAACCAAAGTTTTTCGAGTTGCGGTACGAAGTTATCACGCGTTCACCATTGTAATACACAAACGCATCATTCATTTTTTCAAAGTAATTTGGCGTCAACAAATTGTCCGCATCTAACACAAAAAAGCCGTCAAAACTTTGCGTACCGTAATCTTCTTCAATTTTTTGGAATAAGTGCTTAAATGCGTAACCCTTGGTGCGTTCGTTTGGATTATTGTATTCGTAAACCGTAGCCCCCGCTGCGCGCGCAAATTCCGCGGTCTTATCCGTACAATTATGCGCAATGACAAAAATGTGTAATTTATCTTGCGGATACTCGTTTTTTTGAATACTGGCAATCAAATTGCCGATAACTTTTTCTTCGTTACGCGCGGGAATGACAATACCATATTTCAGTTTTTTATCGGTTTTTGGAAAGCGTTTCTTGGTCAATAAACCAACAATCGCGAAAAAAATAAAGTGCAATACTAACAGACTTAACACCGCACTGGTAATTTGAAAAACTAAATCAACAATCTGAATATAGGTCATGCATCCTTCCCAACTTTGACAGTCTTTTGGGACGCATCAGTTTTTACTTGGTTTACTTTTTCGTGATTGGTTGTATCATTATGCGGAATTGTTTTCCATTCAACTTTTTTGAAGATTGCAATCACATCTAACGGAATGGATACAAACATAAAGATGGGGAAAAACAACGCCGAAAACAATTTCACACCAAACGAAACACCTTGAATGCGTTTATGTTCAACCGCATAAAGCACGAACGCCGTCAATACTGTAAAGATGTAACTTGCCAAGGTCTGCCAAACCAAGCCCACTCCGTGCCATGATAAGCCCAATAAATGGTCATACCAAACATCTAAATAATTAGGCATAAACAACGGCGTCAACAAAATAAACGTCCAATTCAAAAGGAACAAAAACGCCGAAGTCGCACAAATCGGCAAAGTGTTAACCATGTTATCATAGGTCGAAAACTTGTTAGACTTTTTACCCTTGGGCGTACGTTTGAACAGTTTTTTGAACAAAGAACCAGTTTTAGTTAAACACACCAACAAATGCCCTTTCATCCAACGCAATCTTTGACGCAACATGATTTTGTTACTGGTCGGCTGTTCGTCATAAAACATGGCTTCATCACAATACACAATGTTACGACCTTGTAAAACTTGGTCAGCCGAAAATTCCCAATCTTCGGTCAAAGTCACATACGGCCAACCATTTTTCACGACCTCGGCACTAACCACATAGCCCGTTCCCTGCACACGGGTCGAACAACCTAAAACCGTACGACCACGTGCTTCCAAACGGCAACCTTGCAAGAAATACAAACCATAACAAGCCGACATTACATTAGAGCCAAAATTTTTGGAATTACGGCACGAAGTCACTACGCGTTCACCATTATAATAAACAAAAGCATCATTCATTTTGCTGAAATAATTTTTGTCCAAAATATTGTCCGCATTGAATAAAAAGAACCCGTCATAATTTTGCGTACCATAATCTTTTTCGATTTGTTCAAACAAGTACTTAAACGCATAACCCATGGTGCGTTCGTTCGGGTTGTTGTATTCATAAACAGTGACCCCGTGTTTGCGCGCGACTTCGGCGGTTTTATCCGTACAGTTATGCGCGATGACAAAGATGTGCAATTTGTCTTGCGGATAGTTGTTTTTTTGTACACTTAAAATTAAATTCTCAATTACTTTTTCTTCATTACGCGCAGGAATAATGACACCGTATTTTAATTTCTTGTCGGTTGCGGGAAACTTTTTTTTAGTCAATAAACCAACAATCGCAAAAATCACAAAATGTAAAACCAATAACGCTAACAAGCCACTGGCAATACCAAAAACTAAATCAATAATTTGGATGTAACTCATTATGATTCCTTTATGTTTTTCCTATTAAATGTAATAACATGACCACGTACAATAGTCAATCTTGTTTTCAAAAAACCTGCCCAAAGGACAGGTTTTCGCAACAATCAAAATTATTTTATTTTGCGACCGCTTTCTTTTGGTCAATATAAGCCTTGACTTCCTTGTAAATTTCGTACGGATTGTGAATATACGCGAAATTAAATTTTGTTGCGGTTTGCGCCGCCATCGGACTGGCCATACTGCCGAAAGCCACCGTACCCGTGTTTTTGTGTAAGATTTTATCCACCATACCAACATTAACGGACAAAGCCCCAATCATGTTCAAATCCAAACTTTTGTAATCAACACCAATATAACCAGTACGAATTAAAATTCTTTTGTTCGTCCAAGCATAAACAGTTTTACGGTTCCACAACGCCGTCATAACAAAACCGACGATACTAAATATCGCCCAAAATACCAACGCGCAAATTCCTGCTGCCAAAGAATCACTGTCCGATTGTTTGTGGAAAACCACCATTAACACACCGAATGGCACCATCATTAAACCTAAAACAATAAAGCCAAAAATTATTCCAAACCAAGCACGACCTTTGTGTGGGCGCACGACTTTAACAATTTTTTCATCATCGTCCAAAACAACTTGGAATAAATCTTGTCCGTCAATTTTCTTTTCCATATTTTTAAGTATAACATTTTGTCAACACTATGTCCATTTTTTTGGCGCGGAATTTTTATAAAACGCGTTTTTATTGCGGATTTTTTAATTTTTTGTAAAATATTTTAATTTAGGTTTTACCGACACTTTTCACTCTTCACTATTCTCTCTGTCACAATTGATACTTTATATAAATCGGTTTTATAACGGCACAATTGTGCCAGACATCTTGCTCCGTTTCACTACGCAATCTGTCAGAACCCGCCCCCCACTTCTCTCCGTCCTCACTACAACTATATACCCAGCCAACCTCTAGCCCTGTATCTAAATTTTCATAGGCATCAAATCTATTCAAAATCCCGTTCGGTGTACTCAATTCACCGCTAGTTCCAGATACTTGTAATTTTGCTTCACTGCCAAAACTAGTTTCATTACCACTAACTTCATTTAACGGGTCTATTCTATAAAATGTTGTATATCCTC
>JAZLKE010000009.1:0-14901 GCA_045597505.1 Clostridia bacterium
ATGGTGCCATAATAATGTAATTTTTTTTGAAGTACGACATACCCGCAGTCGGCGAAATGGTACCCTTAGTTGAACTGTCACGTTCTACCAATTGCGCCCAATAATATTTGTTACCTTGACAGTCGGTCTTTTCCAAATAGCGGGTCATCTTGGTTAAATTGTCCATCGATGAAATTCCCACACCTTGGAAATCATCATATTTTTTTACGATGGGAATAGTAATGTTTAAGAACGTATCCGTAGGTAATTTGGCTTTGGCCAATTTCTCCACATTCTTGGCAATAAATTGTGCCGCGGGCAAAAGTTCGGCTTCGCTATGTCCGCCAATTTGCATTGGTACACCAACCGCAATACTGGGAACATTGGCAAAAGCCGCTTGCATTGCCATACCAATATTTGAAGAACAGAAAACATCGGTACCCAAAGAAATACCGTTACTGATACCGCAAATTACAATGTGCGGTTTACGGTGGCGCATAATGTTACCAATCATAACCGAAATCATATCCGCGGGATTGCCTTGGAATTTATAGGCTGGAATTCGCGAACCGTTGACCATGTAATTAGAAACTTGTTTGAACTTAATGGGGAAACCGCTGTACGAAAAAGCGTTGCCCTTTTGACGACCCGGTCCCTCCAAAGAACAAACCGTAACTGTATGTTTTTTGGACAATTCCCCCGCCAAAACTTTAAGTTCAGGGGCTTCCAAATTACGAACATTTGCAATTAGGATATTCATCAATTTTATGATATACTTTTTTTAGATGAGAGTAAACAAATATCTTGCTTTATGCGGACTGGGCAGTCGTCGCCATGTGGAATCTTTGGTGACCACAGGTCGTGTGCGCTTAAACGGAGTCGTAATTACCGACCTTGCAACTTTAATTCCCGATGACGCCACCATCACGGTCGACAATAAACCCGTTAAACCAGCCGAAGACAAAGTCTACATTTTGTTAAACAAACCCAGCGGTGTGGTCTCCACTACCTATGACCCGCAAGGTCGTACCACGGTTTTAGATGTCATTCGTAATAATCCAAAACAGTACACGAAATTGTTAAATTCAGTACGCTTGTATCCAGTCGGCAGATTAGATTATCACACTTGCGGTTTATTGTTATTAACCAATGACGGTGCGTTAACCAAACAATTAACTCACCCGTCCACCCATGTGGATAAAATCTACCATGCCACAGTTAATCGTCCCGTTACCAAAACCGAACTGGAAACTCTATCCAACGGAGTTAAAATTGACGGCGTCAAAACTGCCCCAGCTTCGTTTACTTACATTAAACATGATCGCATGCAAATTCAAGTTATTATTCACGAAGGACGTAACCGTCAAATTCGTAAGATGTTTGAAACTTTGGACATTCAAGTGACACACTTGGTACGTTTACAAGAAGGTAAATTAAGTTTAGGCAATTTGGCAGTCGGCGATTGGAAATTTGTGCGCAAAAGCCAAATCATTTAACATTGGAACAAAGCACGACGGAACATTTCGGCAGGTAACATTGAAAGTGCTAATACGCCAGCAAAAGCGATGTAGCCCCAGTCCACGGGTACGGTACGGAAAATTCCACCGCCGTAAAAAACAATTAAAAACTGCGAAACAATAATGGCTGTCATGATAATGACAAAGGCTTTATTTTTGAAAAGACCGCGTAGCAAGTTAATACCGTTTGCACGTGCATTGAACGCGTTACAAACATTTAGGAACATAAAGAAAGTAAAGAACACGGTAACAAAAACTTGTTGATTGCCCACGATGTTTTGAATACGTGGCGAAATTAAGAACCACATACAAATCAAACTGCCAAACACACTGCCCCAAATAATCTTACTCCACATGGCAGGTGTGATTAAACTTTCGTCACGCCGTTTAGGTGGTTGGCGCATGTAAACAGCAGCAGGCTTTTCCCCGCCAAAAGCCAGACCCGCCAACGTATCCATGACCAAATTAATCCACAACATTTGAATCACGGTAATCGGAGCAATAATACCAAACAAGGGTGCCAAAATACAGATTGCCATGGCGATAAAGTTAATGGTTAATTTGAAGACCAAAAATTTACGGATACTTTCAAATAAAGTCCGCCCAAAAGAAACAGCCTTGGTAATCGATTTAATATTGTCGTCCATTATCACAATATCACCCGCCGCTTTGGCAACTTCGGTTCCACTGCCCATGGCAAAACCAAGTTCGGCACGCTTTAATGCTGGCGCATCGTTGACACCGTCCCCTGTCATGCCGACCACTAAATTCAAAGATTGGGCAACACGTACCAAACGACTTTTATCTTGCGGATAGGCACGGGAAACCACGCGCAACTTTGGGAGCAACTGGGCTAACGATGTATCGTCCAAACGATTAAGTTCATCACTGGTCAACACTAACCCATTATCATCTAAGATACCAACTTCACGCGCCACCGTAACCGCGGTATCCTTGGCATCGCCCGTCACCAAAACCACTTGGATTTGGGCAGTGTGCAGAGTTTGAATACTGGCGCGGGCTTCGGGACGTACCGCATCGCGAATAACAATAAAGCCAAGCAAGACTTGTCCTTGTGCCACACAAATCACGCGCATGGCTTGTTGGTTAAGTTGAACCACCTTCTGCATTAAACGCGCGCGTTCTAAAGTATCCAATTGACAACGCGGTAAAAGTACTTCGGCGGCACCTTTATAGTAGGTATCCCCTTGCGCAGTCGTGGTTGCCATATATTTAGTTGCGGAAGAAAATGGTTCAATGTGCTGTTTAGTTACACAGGGTAAGTTGCCCCCCAATAAATCATAACCGAACTGTGCTAAGACACGATCCGTGATATTACCACCAATAAAACCTTGCACAGTAGGTTCGGCTTCGTTATTAACCACTAACGCAGTACCAAGCACTTGACCAAAACCACCCAATTGATTGCGAAAATCATTTGTCACATACTGCCCATTGGGCAATAACACGCCACATACGGACAGTTTACCTTGCGTAATAGTACCTGTTTTATCAGTAAATAGAATGTTCAGACTGCCTGCCGTTTCGACCGCACTTAGTTTGCGAACTAATAGTTGGTCACGCATCATGGCGCGCATATTGGAAGACAACACCACGGTAATCATCATGGGCAATCCATCTGGCACTGCCATGACAACCACGGAAACCACCAAAGTTATCGCCGTTAAGATTTCATGAAAGGTAATGCCACCACCACTGACACTAATTAAATACGTTGCAGCCGCAATGGCGGCGCCCACGTAACCAATCATGGAAACCAAGTTAGCCAGCTTTTGCAGTTTAACTTTCAATGGACTGGTCGGCGGTGTTTCGGTTAAGCCTGCCGCAATTTTGCCATAAACACTTTCCGTACCAACCGCCGTGACACGCATCACCGCACTGCCACCAGTAACCACTGTACCGGAAAACAATTGATTGGGCGCCATAAAGTCGGACTTACCCGCATGACCATTGGTCACATGTTTGTGACATTCCAAACTTTCGCCGTTCAAAATACTTTGGTCCACCGTAATGGTACCGTCAATTATGACACCGTCCGCAGGGATTTTATCGCCTGACCCCAGCAGTACAATATCGCCGACCACAATTTGGGTTGCGGGTAAAAGCACAGTTTTGCCCGCGCGTTTTACGCGTGCTTGAATTTGACCCGACATTTTTTCCAATTTTTGAAAGGCGGATTCACTGCCAAGTTCACTTAAAGTGCTGACCGTAACAGCGATAACAATAGACATGACGATACCAAAAGTTTCCAAAAAGTTATGTGTATAAAACAAGCAAGCCAGATTAATACCCGTAACAATCATTAAGATTTTCATAATTGGGTCGCCCAAGTTATTCAAAAAAATTTGCCAAAATCCACGTTTAGCGGGTGGCGTAATCGTGTTCGTGCCGTACTCCGCGCGGGCTTGTTCGACTTCACTTTGCGTCAGTCCATAAAACTCTTGCATTTCCTATATATATAGGCGTTACGGACGAAATTTGCTTGTCAATCAAGGGTTTTAGAATTAGACTAACTCATTATGTTAGCGGATACTTTACAAGCACTTCATGACACCGAAAACAAGGCTGAAAAAATCCTCACCGATGCCAATTTGAAAGTTAGAGAAATTGAAAAACAAACCTATCAACAAATTACTAAAATTGAAAATAATACTAACAACGAAATCGCACAAGCAATCGCCGCTTTACCGCAACCACAACCCGAACCCGAACCAGTGGTTAAAATTGACGTACCAACAGAAAAAATGAACGCGGCCGTTGACTATATTATCCAAGCCGTACACGGAGCGTAATCATGATTGAAAAAATGAAAAAAGTTTCCTTAGTCGGGGAACGCGCTAACCTGAAAAAAATAATTGATACCTTAAAGGCAACTGGCAATTTTCAAATTACCTTTTATAAAAGTAGTACTAACCCGTTGCCACCCGAAGATGCGGCGTTAAAAAATCAATACAATGCCGAATTGAACCGTGTTTCGGGCGTTTTGAACTTCTTAAAAGTCAACAATAAAACCATTAGCCTGACTTACCAAGAATTGAAAAACGTAGTCAAAAAATCCAAACAAATTGAAAAGTTATTAACTAAATTTGAAAAAGCCAAAATTGATGCCACTGATTTACAAACACAAATCAACTTAAACCAAGCAACAATTGACAATTTACAACAATTCCGTGACTTGCCCATACCTGCCCATTTGTTAAAATCAACCAAAAACGCTTTTGTAATGGCGGGAATTATCAGCGTCAACGACTTCGAATGTTTCAAAAACGATATTGACACCAAAGATTTTATTTACGAAACCTACCCCACCGCCAACAAACAATTGGTAGTGGTCATAACTGGCGATGCCGAAAACCACCCTATCGCGGAAACGATTTTAGATTACAATTTTACTACATTCCCCAGTTATTACAATTTTACCCGCACACCAGCCGAACAAATTACCTACTTAACCCAACAAAACCAAAACTTGACCGCGGAATTGGATCAAGTGCAAACTAAAAACCAACCAGACACAGAACAAATTAACTTGTTAAAAACTTACTATGATTATTTATTGAACGAAATTGATACCTTAGAAATTTTAACCGCCACCATTCAAACGAAATACTGCTTCGTGGTTAATGGTTGGATTCCAGCCCGCATGACGGACGAATTTACCGAACTGATTAACAAAACGGATAAACATGTTGCCGTAACTTTAACCGACGCCACTAACACCGACAACCCGCCAGCCTTAGTACATAATACCCCATTGGTCGCCCCGTATAATGCGATTACCATGATGTACGGTGCGCCTGGTCGTAACGACATCGACCCCAACCCGTTTGTTGCAATTTTTTATTTTTTGTTTTTCGGTTCAATGTTTGGTGATGTTGGTTACGGTTTATTATTGTCCGTAATCACCGCGGTCATTTTGTTGGTTAAAAAGCCACAAGGCGGCACGCGCCAATTGATTGCATTATTCTGCATGGGTGGTATTTCCGCCGCTTTGTGGGGTCTACTCTTTAATAGTTGTTTTGGTTTGAACTTGCCAACCTTTATGATGAACCGGACTATCATTGACCCATTAGGTAATGATGCGACGTTCTTTTTCGCTTTGTCATTGTACCTCGGTGTAATTCAAATCGCCGTGGGTAATTTGTTAAACGTGATTAACCAATTGCGATTGAAACAATGGGTCACCGCCTGCTTTAAAGCCCTACCCAACTTTGTGATGTTTGTGGGTTTATGCATGGCGTTCCCCGCGTTAATTCAAAAAATTATTCCGTTAGATTATACAGTCGTCGATTGGTTCCAACAATTGATGATGCCAGGCTTAATTATTACCATAGTTGGTTTCGCGGGTATTGTATTATTTAACGGTGTAGGTCAACGCTTTGGCGGTTACGTATTAGGTATGTTTTCTGGTGCCTACAAAATGGTTAATTATTTCAGTGATGTTTTGTCATATGCCCGTTTGTTCGGTGTCGGTTTGGTTGGTTGCGTAATTGCGTATGTTGCCAACTTCTTATGTGGTATGTTTGCCAGTGCGGGTTTCATTGGCGTAATTTTGGGCGGTATCGTAGCGGTACTATTCCATGCCTTAAACATCGCGCTCAGTTTATTATCCGCGTACATTCACAATGCGCGCTTACAGTTCGTTGAATTTTTCGGTAAATTTTACGAAGGCTCGGGTACCCCGTTCGTACCAATGGCCAGCAAACTTCGCTACGCCCGTATCATCAATGATACGCGTAAATAAAAGATAGGAAAGGAGGATTAAAAATAATGGGAGGAAATGCTTTTGCTTTAATCGGTGCTGCGTTAGCCGTAGGCTGCTGTTGTACTGGCTCCGCGTTTGGAGTATTTCATGTACAACGTGCCAGTTGCGGTATCATCGCAGAAAAACCAGAAAAATACAGCAAGACTTTGATTTTACAATTGATTCCATCGTCCAGTGCGTTGTATGGTTTCATTGTCGCATTCTTGGTCTTGGTTAAAGCGGTTTTGGGCGGTTCAGCCTACACCATTAACGAAGGTTTAATGGTTTTGGGCGGTTGCTTGGCGGTTGCCATTGCGGGTTCGACCGCTGCGATTGCGCAAGGTAAAGTTTGTGCTTCGGCCGTGGTCATGGTTGGTAAACGCGACGACGCAATCGGTCGTGCAATTACTATGGCGGTCTTTACCGAATTGTTTGCTTTGTTTGGTTTGATTATTTCCATCTTGTGCGTCTTGTTAATTCCAGCTACGGCGGCTTTGTAAGGAGTAATAATGACCGAACAAGATTTTACCAAAAAAATTTTGCGTAATGCGAAACAGCAAGCCAAAGACTTGGTAACCGCAGCCGAACAACGTGCGAACGAACAATTGGCTGTGGCAAACAGTCAAGCCGAAGCGCGTAAAAACATGGCACTTGCCAAAGGACAAGCCAGTTTGGAATATCGCAAAATGCAACTGCAACGCGCACACGAAGTCGAATGTATCAAAGCGCAAATTAACGCTAAACAAGATTGGGTGGAACGTGCTTTCAACCAAGCTCGCGAAAAATTGGTACACGCTTCGGAGCAAGAAATTAAAGCTTTGGTGGAAGCATACACCAAAAAGTATGCCAAAGCTGGGGATAAAATTTCGATTGCTAAAAATTGGGCGCATGCGTTGCCGAACTTGGAAAGTACCACTGCAATTGACAGTGGTATCATCATTGAAAATCAAACTTACCGTATCGAGTTGGATATTGATAGTATCTTGAATGAATTAAAAGAACCGTTAGCACCAACCGTCGCGGAAATTTTAGGAGTTTTGTAACATGGCGGGTGGCGTAACTTTTGCGAATGCCAGCATTATCATGCAGGGCGATGCCCATCTTTTAACACGCAAACGCATTCGTGAGATGGTAACCGCCACCAGTCGTGACGATTGTTTACGCGTGTTAAATGAATGTGGTTACGCTACCGACTTTGCCGATGATGATGCATTGTTGGACGCGGCGCGCGCACAAACTTTGGAAATTTTTCAAAGTTTATGTGAAGACCCCGCCCTGCTGTCCTGTGTGCAAAGTATTAACCAATTAACCGAAGTCAACGCACAACAAACCTTTGAAAACTTAGCCACACAAATTCCGTTAATTAAGACCCGAAGTATTCGGGAGTATTTTACGACTTGGGTGGACATGGTCAACGTGCGCAACTTCTATAAAGGTAGCGATAAGGTGTTTTCAGGTGGTAATTTAACCGCTGGACATTTGGATATTTACCCACATCTCAGCGCGGAACAACGCGAAGACGCAATGCAAGAACGTTTAGACGAATTAGGTGCGGTTGATAAAGATGATATCTTCCAACCTAACCCACTGTTCTGGTGGTACTTGCAACGTCAAAAAGAATTGGTAATTATCAAAGCAATCTTAATCAGTAAACGTTTTAATTATGACGTAATTTGGCTACGTGAAAATCTAAGGGGGCTGTATGAACAATTCCAATAAAACAATTGCAGTGATTGGCGAGCAAGCCATTGTCAAAGTCTTTACCGCAATTGGTTATGACTGTTTTTACGACACCGAACCCGAAGCGGTGATTGCGCGTTGCCAAGCACTAGACGAAGCGGGCTACAAAATCATTTTAATTTTGGAAAAAACCGCCACGCAGATTGGTAAATACTTGGATAGTCGCGCGGGAATTGCGTATCCAATCATCATGCCGATACCAGATACGGTGACCAAAGAACACTACGGTATGCAACGCATAAAAGAAAACATGGAAAAAGCAATGGGGATTAAAGTAGGAGGAAATTTATGAATCAAGCAAAAATTGTCAAAGTCAGCGGACCATTAGTGGTAGCTTCGGGCTTGGATAGTGCCAATTTGCACGATGTCGTTTATGTCGGTACTGCACGTTTGGTTGGCGAAATCATCGAATTACGTGGCGACCAAGCCAGTATCCAAGTTTACGAAGAAACTAGCGGTATCAAAGTTGGCGACCCTGTGGAAAACACAAACGCCCCACTGTCAATGGAATTGGCTCCGGGAATTATGTCAGGTATCTTTGACGGAATTGGCCGTCCGTTAGCGACAATCCGCGAATTAGTTGGTGACCGTATTACGACGGGTTTGTCAGTTGATAAATTAAACCGCACCACTAAATGGGATTTTAAGGCGACAAAAAAAGTGGGCGAATTTGTGACCGCGGGCGACGTCTTGGGTACAGTACAAGAAACTGCTGTTATTGAACATCGGATTATGGTGCCATATGGTATGCAAGGTAAAATTACTAAAATTCAATCAGGCAGTTTTACCATTGTGGATACAATTGCGGAAATTGATGGTCAATCCGTACAGATGTTGCAAAAATGGCCAGTTCGTACAGCACGTCCCATTGCCCGCAAATTGGCAACCAGTATTCCTTTAATTACAGGTCAACGCACAATTGATACTTTATTCCCGATTGCCAAAGGTGGTGTGGCTGCAATTCCCGGGCCATTTGGTTCGGGTAAAACCGTTTGCCAACACCAAATTGCAAAATGGTCGGACGCGCAAGTCGTGGTCTACATTGGTTGTGGTGAACGTGGTAACGAAATGACCGACGTCTTAAATGAATTTCCCGAACTTGTTGACGTTAAAACTGGCGAGCCGTTGATGAAGCGTACCATTTTGATTGCGAATACCAGTGATATGCCAGTAGCCGCGCGTGAAGCCAGTATTTATACAGGTATTACAATTGCTGAATATTTCCGCGACATGGGTTACGACGTCGCCATTATGGCAGACAGTACCAGTCGTTGGGCGGAAGCTTTGCGTGAAATGAGTGGTCGTTTGGAAGAACTGCCTGGTGAAGAAGGCTACCCCGCATATTTAAGCAGTCGTATCGCCGAATTTTACGAACGCGCGGGTCGTGTCCAAATTTTAGGTTCGGAAGGTTTACAAGGTTCGATTACCGCGATTGGTGCGGTTTCGCCACCCGGTGGTGATTTAAGTGAACCAGTTTCTCAAGCCACCTTACGCATTGTGAAAGTCTTTTGGGGTTTGTCCGCTGCTTTGGCGTACCGTCGCCACTTCCCTGCGATTGATTGGTTGACTTCGTATTCTTTATACACCGAACAGTTGGGTAATTGGTACCGCGACAACTTGTCGCCAGATTATGCAGGTTACCGACAAGGTGCGATGAAAATTTTACAATTGTCAGCCAACTTGGAAGAAATCGTCCGTTTGGTCGGTGAAGACTCCTTGTCCGATGGTGACCGTTTAATTCTGGACATGGCCAACCAATTAAAAGAAAATTACCTCATGCAAGACGCGATGAGTGAAATTGACACTTACGCCGCGCCGCGTAAACAGTTTTTAATGTTGGAAGCCATGATGACCTATTACAACATGGCGGTGGCGGCAATTCGTAAAGGCACACCGTACGATAAAGTGGTCTGCCCGACTTTCCGTGAAGAGTTTGCGCAATTCCGCTACATTCCAAATGCGGAAGCCGAAAAAATTGCGGACTTAACCAATCGCATTAAATACGAATTAGGAGGCAAACTGGCATGAACAAATATTACAAAACGATTAAAAGCGCGGTCGGTCCATTGTTAGTGGTCACAGATACCGCAGGCGTAACTTACAACGAATTCGTGGAAATCAAAGCCGAAGACGGCACAGTGCGTTACGGTAAAGTTTTGGAGGTTTTGGACGACAAAGCCGTGGTGCAAATGTTTACCGCGGGTCAAGGTTTAGGCATTCACGACAACGCGGTCAAATTCACTGGTCACGGCTTGGAAGTCGCGGTTTCGCCAGATATTTTGGGGCGTGTGTTTGACGGTTTAGGTCGTCCGAAAGATGGTGCCGCGCCTTTGATTGCCACCAAAAAATTGGATATTAATGGCACACCGATTAACCCAGTCGCGCGCGATTATCCGCAAGATTTTATTCAAACGGGTATTTCTACAATTGACGGACTGAACACTTTGGTGCGCGGTCAAAAGTTGCCAATTTTTTCGATGTCGGGTATGCCCCACGCCGAATTAGCCGCGCAAATTGCCCGCCAAGCCACTGTGCCCAATTCGGACAGTAAATTTGCCATTGTCTTTGCGGCAATTGGGATTACCTACGATGAAGCCGCTTACTTCATGAATTCGTTTGCGGAAACTGGGGCTTTGTCACGTGCGGTCATGTTTATCAACTTAGCGAACGACCCCGCATTGGAACGTATCGCAACTCCGCGTGTGGCTTTAACCGTTGCCGAGTATTTGGCGTTTGAATTGGACTATCATGTTTTGGTCATTACCACGGACATGACGAACTACGCGGAAGCCTTGCGTGAAGTTTCGGCGGCGCGTAAAGAAATTCCCGGACGCCGTGGCTATCCAGGTTATTTGTATACCGACTTGGCTTCGTTATACGAACGTGCAGGTTGTATTAAAGGCTGTAAAGGTTCGATTACCCAAATTCCAATTTTGACTATGCCAGAAGACGATAAAACGCACCCGATTCCAGATTTAACTGGTTACATTACCGAAGGGCAAATCGTCATTTCGCGCGAACTTTACAAAAAAGGCATTACCCCGCCGATTGATATTTTACCGTCTTTGTCGCGTTTGAAAGATAAAGGTATCGGCAAAGGCAAAACACGTGACGACCACAAAAACGTTTTGAACCAATTATTTGCTTGCTACGCCAAAGGTAAAGACAGTAAAGAATTGGCACAAATTTTGGGCGAATCAGCTTTGTCCGCGACCGACCAATTGTATTGCAAGTTTGCGACCGAATTTGAAAATCAATTTATTAACCAAGGATTTGATAATAACCGCACAATTGCCGAAACTTTGGATTTAGGTTGGCATCTGTTGCGCATGTTACCAAAAGTCGAACTAACCCGTATCAGTAAACCAATTTTGGATAAATATTACGACGATGGCAACAACGACTAATATCAGCGCAACCCGCATGGAACGTTTGCGTCAAAACGACCGCTTAAAAACGGCACGTCGGGCGCACAAACTGTTGGAAGACAAATACGATGAAATGGTGCATAAGTTCACCGAGTTAATTAAACGCAACCGCAACTTGCGTGAATTGGTGGAAAAAAAGTTAAATCAGGCGTTACAACTGTTCGTATCCGCCAATACCCACATGGCGACCGCTGCCGTGGACGCAGCGTTAAATCGACACCATAGCACAGTCGCGCTGGAATGTTCCACGCAAAATATTATGGGTTTAACCGTTCCGCACATTGAAGTTGCGGATAGCACGGAAATAACCACGAACGACATTTTGCTCACTACCCCAGTAAACTTTGACGACTCCATTAGTATGTTGCGCCAATTAAACGTGACTTTGATTGAATTAGCCAACATTGAAAAAACTTGCAGCATGTTGGCGGACGAAATACAAAAGGTACGTCGTCGCATCAACAGTTTGGAATACAACATGATTCCCGACATTCAAGCCAAAATCAAATTCATCACAATGAAGTTGGACGAAAACCAACGCGAAACGCAAATCCGCGTGATGAAAATCAAAGACATGCAAAACAATGCCGAAGCCAACAAATAAAAAAAGCCCGAAATTCGGGCTTTTTTTGGCTGTATCGGATTACTCAAAAACGTTACGGATATCGTCGCTGGTTTCAATGCGAATGGTCGAACGCGCGACCGGACCATACATAAAGAAGGCTTGACCACGCGGGGCCGCAACAATGGTTTCTTGTTCGCGTTTGTTAATACCACCAGCGTTTTTATACAAGGTGACCAAATCGGTCATATCGTTGGGCGCCAGTGAGAAAATCAAACTGTATTGCGAAGCGTTGATAATTGCGGCAGACTTTTTAGCGATGGCGGGCGAACCCACAAAGTCCTTAATGTTCTGCGTAATAACGATTTGCATACCGTCGTATTTACGAATACGTTTCGCCATTTGGAACATAAAGTCCAAAGCGACTGGACGTTGTTCATCAATGAAGACGTGGGCTTCATCGACGACCACAATAATTTTACGTTTGGTGTGATATTTTTGGTTGTATTCGCGGTTCTTAATGACCTCACCTTCCAAGTATTTGAAGACCAACAACATTTGCGCATTTGCAACCAATTCGTTTTTGTTGGACAACAAGGTCAAGAAGTTAAACACGAAAAAGTTTTCTTCGGTACGGATAGTGTTAGGACCGTTCCACAAACCAGAATAGCGTCCACCTTCCGCAAATTTTTCCAAGTAGGTAATCAAAACGCGATAGTTAATGCGCGAGAATTCATCTTTGGATTGGTTGTAACTGCGTTTCGCCAATTCGTACAATTCGTCGAAAATCGGGAATTGTTCGGGTTTCAACTTGGCGAAATCGGTATATTTATCAATACCTTTCATACTGTACAAACGCGTAACCAAACCGTTCAAGGCTTCCAACGCGTCCGAACGAATACCTTCCATAACAATTTTGAAGAAACTTTCCAAGAAACGCAAATGGCTTTCAAACGTGTCATCAAATTCTTCACCAGTGTCTTCATCTTCGTCCAACATATTCGGGTAAATATGGAACGGATTGAAACGACCGCGACCAGCGTTACCAACGTCAATCATACCACCATGTAATTTTTTCGCCATGACGGAGTATTCTTTTTCAGGGTCGCAGATGTAAATACGCGCGTTATCCGCCGCTAAGTTGGTCAAAATAGATTTGGTCGCAAAGGATTTACCACCACCAGATTTACCAATGATAATCATGTTACTGTTAACGCGGACGTCGTTACGTTGGAAGAAATCGACGAAGACTGGATTGCTGTTACTACCCAACATAATACCCTTTTCATCCATCAACATATCGGAAACAAACGGGAAGCACGCGCCCAAAGTACTGGTAACCATACCACGCTCTACGCTGTCGTATTTATCCAAACGTGAAACATTGGCGGAAACGAAAGCATCAATTTGTTTACCAGTGTTATTCGTAAATTTGAAGCCCTCTTCAATAATGGAATTACGTAATTCAATCGCAGTTTTGGTGTCGGTCGTCAAATGGATATTAACATTGAACATTTGTTCGTTACCAGTTTTCAACTGTTGCAACATTTGTTCAATGGTTTGCAATTGGCTTTCTTTTTCCATTTTTTGACTTTCCTTACCGCGGGAAGCTTCTTGCGAACGCATTTCCATGATGGCATGGTCAATCAATTTTTCGGAGTCGGCTTTATTGACCTGTGAAAAGTTCATTACGGCACGCACATTCGGATAGTTAAAGAATGTATACAGCCAAGCACTGCTAACGTTCATCGGATAGTCAGTAATTGAAAGCGTGGTTTTTTGTTCGCCGTCTTGAGTAAATTTGTTGACGCCAAATTTGACTTTGCCTGGGAAAGTCCATTCCGTACGTTTATCGAATGAGACATGTTCAAAATCTTTTTCGTTAAAGTTCTTACCATAGTTCGCACGCAAGAAAACGTACAATTCTTTACCCACCAAACGATGAGCATGTAACGAAGCACCCAACGCGGCAGCCACACTACTGGTCGTGTTATCGAGTTCTTCTTTTTTGGAAGAATAGATGACCAAATAGTAGCAGGTGCGGTAAACTTTACCTTCGTCGTTCATGTATTCCAAAGCTGTGGCGCGGGAACTGAAAACAGGTTCACGGGCTTCCAATTCTTCTTGACTGAACGAACCAATTTCCACATTATGTACCAATTGGTCATATTTTTCGATTTCGTTATCAATGTAGTCATCAAAGACGATTGGTTTTTCAAACGCAATCAAACTGCCCGAATTTTGGGGTCCAATACGACGCATTGCGTTGGCCATATTATTAACTAACATGGTCTGCGCTTCGGGTCCTAACAAGCCGAATTCGACCGGTTGAATTTCAATGACCGAAGCCACATAACTGCCGTAGTCGATAAATTTGTCGTCCAAAATTCCGCTGTACGGAACCAAACGTGTCATTTCAACGTAGCCTTTTTCCAATTGTTTGGCATATTTTTTGGGATATGCCAAGAAGCGGAAATACCAGATAAATGATTCATATTTGCGTTCACCAGAAACATCGCGCAAGATACCAAAAATGACAATAATTGCGACAACACCACCTAACAACATCAACGGAATCATGCCCGATGCGAACATTAAACCTGCCGCTGCTGCACCAAGGACTAACCAAATAATATCACTAGTGGTTAAGCCCTTGATAAAGACGGTCTTAATTTTGGTTTTACGTGGAATAAAATACTCACCCATCAGTCACTCTCCCCCTTATTTTTTTGGTCCACTAAAATCTTTATTAATCTTGTTCTTGGTATCCATGATTGCAAGTTCATCACGAGAAATCATTTGGCTAAGCTTATCAGCTTCTTCAGATTGTTCTTCCGCAATGATTGAACGACCGACGCAGTTCAAAATGGTATCAGCTTGCTCAACCAAGGTTTTATATGCTGGATCCTT
>JAZLKE010000010.1:0-53872 GCA_045597505.1 Clostridia bacterium
TGGGATTCGTGTTGGCTGGGTGTACAGTTGCAGTGAGGACGGAGAGAAGTGGGGGGCGTGTTCTGACAGATTGCGTAGTGGAACGGAGCAAGATGTCTGGCGGGGATGCGACAGATAGATAAGTGAATAGTGATGAGTGAACAATAAATGTAAAAAAATATAATTTTCCAAAAATCAAAAACGCCATACTTGCAATTGAAAAAACGCATTCTTTAGCGGATTTGAATATGGATTTGGCAGAAGCACTAAAATATTTGGAAGACTACAAGATTGTTCCAGTTTTGGACCGCAGTGACCGTGATATTATTGAACACCCATTGGATTATCAAGAAAAGAACGACTTGATTTGGGTGCATGAAACCGATATTATGCCAAAACAAAGCGAAGACAATTATTCGCACGTGGCAACTCCGCACCAAGCTGGCACGGAAATTACCAAAAGGATTACCAACAATTTGTTAATAAAGTTATTTTGGATAATGCGTTACGTGCGCACAGTAAAGAAACTGAACGCGTTTTGTAACTTAGCAATTAGCCAAAATATAACGCGTAATATTTTCTACCGTCATGCCGTTTAATTTTAGGAACGCTGTGGGCTCGAAATCCTGGCTTAAGCCTTGATCAAAACCAAAATTATGAACTCTGATATTTTGGTCGCCGAAAAACGCCGCGACTTCGTGACCAAAGCCACCGTTCAAACAACTTTCTTCCAAAGTCACCACCAGTTGGTGACTTTTGGTTAATGATTGGAATAACTTTTCGTCCAGACTGGAAACGCAAACTGGGTCAATTAAAGTCGGGTTCAAACCTTGACTTTGTAATTTTGTCACAACTTTCTGGGCTAACGGGAAAGCAGAACCGACCGCAATAATGGCAACTTTTGTTCCTGCATTAATCACACGTGCATGCAAACTGAATTTTTTTATCGGCAATGGGTCATCAATCACAGCATCTGGGACACGGATAGCCACGCTTTGTTTGTCTTGTTCAACCGCCCAATCTAACATGGTAAGGTAGGATTGTTTACTGATTGGTGCCAAGTAAACCAAATTGGGTATATGACTTAGTTCAACAATATCATAAAAACCATTATGCGTAGCACCGCCCATACCATGAATGTGGTCGCCAAAAACCAACAGTGTGGCGGGGTTATTATCTAAAGCTAAATCCTGATGCAGTTGGTCAAAACTGCGTTGTAAAAATGAACCAGGTACGCTGTAAATAGCGTGAGCGCCACCTTTGGCTAAACCCGCCGTAAACGCAACGGCATGTTCTTCCGCAATTCCTACATCGACCAGCTTTTGCCCAACTTTTTGACGGCGCTCTGATTTCAAACCAATTTGGTTGGGGGTAGCTGAAATTACGGTCACTAGATTGGGGTCGGTTTGCATGCGTTGTGCAATGTATTGGTAAGTAATTTCGTTATAATTTTCGCGTTGGTCATATTCTTGTTGGGTACCGGTTTTAATTTCAAATGGAACGGTGTAGTGGAATGATTCGGGATTTTTTTCGGCGGGTTCGTAGCCGCAACCTTTCACTGTGTGGATATGAACTACGGTCGGCACCTGACAATCTTTGACCGCAGTTAAAGTTTTAATTAAAGACGCTACATTATTACCGTTTGGTTCATAAACGTAGTTTAACCCCAAGGCGCGGAAAAAGTTGTTTTCGGCTTGACCGTTAGTGGCACGCAGTTGTTCTAAGTTATGATAATAACCGCCATGGTTTTCTGCAATTGACATTTCATTATCGTTGACGATGACAAGCATGTTGCCACCTTGCTCAGCAATTGTATTTAAGGCTTCGTAGGCTTGACCACCAGATAATGAACCGTCACCGATGATGGCAACGACATGATGTTTTTGTTTTTGTTGGTCGCGAGCTTTGGCTAAACCACATGCCAAAGACAGCGCGGTCGAGGTATGACCCAAAGTAAATAGGTCGTACGGACTTTCGGCGGGGTTGGAAAAACCGTTGATATCGTTGTAGTGTTTAGGGTCGGTAAAGGCTTTGGCACGTCCAGTCAACATTTTGTGAACATAAGTTTGGTGGGAAACATCAAATACAATCTTATCAACAGGTGCATTAAAAACATAATGCAGTGCCGTGGTTAATTCGACAACACCTAAATTGGGTGCTAAATGACCGCCGTTGGTGCTGATTTTTTGAATTAAAAACTGACGAATTTCGTCGCAAAGTTCGGGTAATTTCTCAATGGAAATCTTTTTCAAATCTTTGGGACTTTTAATTTGGTTTAACATAATTAAGTATGCAATTTTTCTTAAAAAAAGTCAAATTGATATTGCCTTATTGTGCTACGATTGTTATAATTAAAGTATGAAAAACTTGAATTTTCAATCGGCAGAAGTAAAACAATATTTCGTTCACGCCCTGAAAAGTTTAGGCTTGCGTCAAGAGGCGGTTTTGCAAAATAACCAGCTTTCTTATAAGGAAATGACCGAGGCGCAAATCAATGAATTATTATCTAATCCGCAAACCACTGATACGCTTTTGCGTAAATATATTAAGTTGGCAATTGTTCAACAATTTCAAAACGATGTTGATCCACTTGAAAAAAATTATTTAAAAGAAAAAACAGCTTTTGACCGTCAGACTTTGAAAAAAATTATTCGTACTGTAAATCCGAATATAACCGAAGATGATTGTGAACATATGTTACGCGGCTTGACTGCGGCTGGTGTTGATAATGACGGTAATATTTTGGGTTACAATCCAGTGCAAAATGTTGTTAATACTGACCAAAGTGTTAAACAAGTTAATAACAGTACCGTTGATGCTATTATCACCGCCATGATGAAAGGTTGTACTGGACAAAAAATGGATGCAGATGTTAGAGGTTATGTACAAGAAATTTGGAATGACATTTTGTATGCCGGATTTGGTGATGAATTAATTCAAAGCCAACAACAAAACTTTGATCGCGTGGCATTTGAAAATTGGAAACGTGGAAAAAATCAAAATTACAGTGCTGAATATGAAAGATATCGTCTTTTTGATTTGTGGAACAAAGTTAAAACTTGGTTAAGACAAGAATTTGGTAATTCAGCATTAATTAACCAACCAATTAAAACTGGTGTTGGCGCGAACCAAAATCCACTTTTGATGCAATTGAAGGCTAACAACGAATTATTGAAGCAAAGTTTAGAATTTTGCCGTCAGCGTTTAGCGGTTAACAATGTTCAATTGCAAAACGGACAAACATTTGAAGATGCATTAACACTTGGTGACGTTTTGGCAGTGTCTGGTAACGAAAAAGCACAAATTGTTACCTTCTTTCAAACACGTTCGGCGGAACAACAGCATCAGGCTGAAATTGCCGCTAAGCAATACGAATGCAAAAAAGAAAATAAAATTGGTAATACCTTGGGCGACAAGGGTCGCGCTTATGTTAAAAAACAAACTGGCTCTAACGCTGTGTTGGATTATGATGCTGTCAAAGCTTTGAAAGCGGGTAAAAAAGGTCCGTGGCGTGGTTTTGGTAAATTGTTAAAAAGGATTGAAGAAATGGAAAGTCGTCGTTTTAAGTCTGTTCAAGCAATCGGATTTACCACAATTGCCGAACAAAGATTTTTTAAGATTTCCGCAACTTCTAATATTAAAAGAGAAGTGTATGAAAGAAGTGCTGATAATTTAATCAATCCAGTACAAACCGATTATCAACAAAATCCCGATGCTTACCGCGCGGGCAGTGGTTTAACCGCGGGAGAATTTTATACTCGTACCAAAGCACGCATGATTCGTGATAAAGTAGTTATTAGTGAAATAACGTATTTAATGGAAGGTGCCGACGAAAATGCGCAAAAAGATTATCAAAAACTTCTTGATTATTATCAAAAGCGTATAACAACCGCGCAAAATGTTTTGACTAACAGAATGCCCAATAAAAACGCACCTGAATACAATGCCCCAACATATTTTGCTGGGTTAGAAGAAAGTATTTTGGACGAATATGCCAACCGTAGCAATCAAACAATTATGCAAAACATTCAAGCGGATCGCAACAAGCGTGCTAATGAATCTGTTGCAGATATGTTGAATTCTTTTGAGTATTTTTATCAAAATGGACGCACTGGTGAAGCTGGGGTTGCCAAACGTGAAATTGCTAAGACTGTCTTTAACTTGGATAGTGCAGTGGAAAATGGCATTATTAACGACCGCGATTTAGATGGTATGACAGACCGCTTCTTTAATGGTCAACAATGGCAGAGTGGTATGCTCAATGCTTTGCGTAATCCACAACCTGGTCAAGATATCAGCGAATTAACCGTAGATAAAATGCAGGAAATTAATGATTTCGTTATTACTGATTTGCAAAATAATGCCCAAAAAAACGCTTATGATGCCTTTACTAAACAACAACGCGTGCGTGCCGAAGAAGATATCGTGCAAAGGAATCGTCAAGAGATTTGGGAAAATACGGTTCAAGATCGTATGCAATAATCTGACTTAAAATTTGTATTGTAAGTTTTGCGCAATATGGTTTATAATTATAAATGCTTATGCGTAAATTAGGAACTAAGTTAGCGACAATTGTTTTAATTTTTGTGGTAGCGGTCAGTTTTTCGGCTTGCTCTTTGTTTACCACTGATTTGGATAAAAAATACAGTGCTGACGCCAAAGTAATTACAACTGCCAATGCGGACTTGACGGTATCACGTCAAGAATTGTACCAAGCCTACATACAATGGGGTTATCAATATACGAACACTGGTTATTATGGTACGGAAGCCGATGTTTTGGAATATGTGGCGACCGCTTTGTTAAATGATAAAATTATTGAACAAAAATCAATTGAACTGTTTGGCGAATTACGTGACAGTGAAAAGGCTTTGGCATTGAAACAAGCATATGCTTCTATGGATAAAACAATTCGTGCCTATGTGTACGAAGCTTTGGGCGTTGAAGATAAAAACGCCGAAGACACCACCGCGGATAGTACAAAAGATGACGTGGATCAACCTTATACACGCAATGTTAATTTTACCGAAGAAAACGGCGAACGCGTTTATGGTTTGAATTTGTCAAGTTATGAAGACAAAGACGCGGACAGTGTCCAATCGCTGGATTACTATCAATATTACATTCCAAATATTCCAGGCATTGCTTCGGAAAAAAATGCTCGCCAAGCTATTTCTAAAATTGTGCGTAACTTACAAGCCATCGAAACTGGCTTTACCAAATTGAAAGCACCAGAACGCGATTATTTAAAAGCGTCTAACGAAGACAGTGCCAAAAGTGCGTATTTCAAATATTTAACCGCGACCGAACGCGCTGTTTTGAATCGTGAAATTGACCGCATGTTTAAGGCAAATTGTACTTCGATTTTGACCGAACGTATGAATACCGCTTTTAATTTGGGCATGACCAATTTAACTGGACAAGATGCGGTTGATGCATGGGACGATTATTTATGCCGTAACGAAGATTTTGATGCATGGTGTGACATGATTAACGGGGTGGACAATGGTCAAAGTAATGAAAAACCCGCATATTTTGGTTGTGGAAAAGCTGTTGCGACCAGTATAGCGGAAGAAGCAATTGCCTATTACCAAAGTAAAGTTTCCAGTGCAATTAAAAATCAAAACCAATTTCCGAATAACGATTTGGAATCCAGTATTATGTCTTCTGGTTTAGCTAACACTTATTATATTCCGCAAGCCACTGCCAATAATTTGTTTACCGTCAGTCATATTTTGGTGGGCTTTACGGACGAACAAAAAGCCGAATACACCCGTATTCAAAACGAAGCCAAGAAGAATCCGTCTTATAATTCGGAAAACGATTTGAATAAACTTTATGCGGAAACCATGAGTAATGGTGTTTCGGCAGCCAATATTTATAACGAAGTAAAAACGGCTTTGGATAAAATCAGTTCAACCCAAGGTAAATACAAAAAATTCCGCGAATTTATCAATAAATATAATTCCGACCCAGGTATGCAAAATTTGGATCAATTGAACTCATCTTCACAACCTCAATTTGAATACTTGATGAGTGTCAATAAGGATAAAAACCAAATGGTAGAATCATTTACTAATGCCAGCATCTCTTTGAAAGGGTCCAAAGTTAAAGGTTCAATTTCTGGTTTGGTTTGGTCAGAATATGGCGCACACATTATCATGTACACCCGTGATGTCAGTGACTTTATTTATTCTGGTGTCACCGTGGAACAAGATTATGGTAAAACTTTGTTCGCGACTTTAACTTCTTATGGTAATCGTACCATGTTTGATTTTTTGGTCGATACATATGGCGCTCGTGACTATAACGAATTTCGTAACGCTAAATTAAAAGAGTTCAAACATGAACACGAGGTCAGCATCACCAAAGATGAATTTAAAGATTTCTTGAAAAAATAATCATTACATTTTTTCGACAGTATCAATTGCTAAAGTATTCAGCCCGATTTCAAGGGCTGTTTTTGTTAATTGGGCAACCGACAAATATAATTCTTTTTTGGCATTGTCGGTTTCGTGAATAATGTTGTGTTCAGTATAAAAAGCCGTAAATGCGTTGGCAAGATTGTAAATTGCGTCCGCGATTGCGTTCAGCGATAAAGTGTTTAAGGCGACATTATAGGCTTCGGCTAACTTAATGACACTGACCATAACTTTACGAATGTAATCATTATTGTATTGGCTTAAATTGGCAAAATTGCATTGGAAAGTTCCCACTTTGTTGAAGATTGCGTTGATACGCACGATGGTATATAAAATGTAAGGACCAGTTTTGCCTTCAAACGAAATACATTTTTGCAAATCAAAAATGTAGTCTTTATGTACTTGGTTAATTAAATCGGCAAATTTAATCGCGGATAAACCAACCGCAAATTCCGTAGTGGCGTTCGCGACCGTGTCCAAAATGTCTTCCAATTTAATTGTACCACCTTCACGGGTTTTGAATGGTTTACCATCTTTGCCGTTAATCGTGCCATAACTTACATGGGTCAGAGTAGTGTTGGGCGAAACTAAATTTGCCATACGCGCTACGCGGAAAATTTGTTCAAAGTGTAAGCCTTGACGTGCGTCCGTAATGTAAACAAATTGGTCAGGGTGATATTTTTGATAACGGGTGTAAATCGCAGAAATATCCGAAGTTGCGTATAAATCGCCGCCGTTTTGTTTTTTGATAATCACGGGTGGCATGGGTTTTTGGTCTTCGGGTTTAGCCACATTGACAATTAAAGCGCCTTGTGATTTTTCCACCAAATTTTGGTCTTGTAAAATTTTAATTACATTGTCAACATTAAATTGGTAACTGCTTTCGCCGTCGTAAAGGTCGAAAGTGCAGTTTAATTTGTCGTAATTTTTTTTGATTTGATTGACCGATAGGTTGCGTAAAACCTGCCACATACCATAATACGGTTCTTCCATGTTTTGCAACTTGGCGGTCACGGTTGCCGCTCGTTCGTAAAATTCCTGATCAATATTTTTACGTTTGGAAGCCGCGGGATAAATTTCGCCCAGCATGGGTAAGGTTACATCATGCACGTCGATGCCTTGTTCCATGATTGAAGCAATCACCAAGCCCATTTGCAAGCCCCAGTCGCCCAAATATGCGCCAGAAATTGTGCTGTGCCCAAAGGCTTGGAAAACGCGTTTCAATGCTTCGCCGATAATCGGGGAGCGCAAATGTCCAATGTGCAATTCTTTGGCAATGTTGGCGCCACCATAGTCCAAAAATATGGTACGTGGTTTTTGGGTTGCCAACGGTAATAAATGTTTTTGTGTTACATATTCGGCCATGGTTTGCAGTTGTTTGTCAGTCATATTGAAGTTGATAAAACCATTGACTGCGGTTGCCGTAGCCGTGTCGCCGTATTGTTGGTTCCATTGTTCGACGATTTGGTTGGCAATCGCAACTGGACTTTGGTGTTGTTGTTTAGCCAAAGCAAAAGCCGAATTGCATTGAAAATCTGCCTTATCACTGACCGAAACAGTGGCGGTTGGTTCAATTTTCTGTAATCGTTGTTCAAGCAGTTGTTTTAAGTTCATAATAAGATTATACCTCATGTTCTACAAAAGTTAAAGTGCAATAATTCGGATATGATCTGAAAACGCCACTTAATGTACGATCGGTGTCATTATAAGTTAAACCAAGTTCGGTAGAATATTCGTCATCAGTAAAGATAACATAGTATTGAGTTTTGTTATTATCAATTGTCTCGCCATGAACTTCGTATTTGCCATTATATAGAGTGGCAATTTTATCTTCAACAAACTGACCATTATTATTGAAATGACCTGTACAGGTGTAACAGTTCTCTTCTTCAAAATGAACAGCGAAATTTTTTTTGTATTCGTACCAATATGTGCCCGCAAGGTGTTCGATTGGAGACGGAGATGTTGCTGGCGCAGTGTAATCCGGGTCTTCATCGCCACAGGCGCATTTATGTGTTTCGGGATCGTATTGATGTTTTAGTGGCGGAATAATTTCTTCTCTGATTGTTGCATGGCAAATATCGCACTTGTATATCATTAAGCCAGTTTCTGTGCAAGTTGGCTCCTTGTCGATAATTTCCGTAGGATTTTCGCTGTGATTATGCGCGTGTTTGCCACTGGGGTTGCGGCCATGTTCAGTACAACGTGAGCATTGATATTCAATGTAGCCATCTTCTGTGCAAGTTGCGTCGTGTTCAGTAAACTGAAAATCGTGATCTAATGCTGGAATAGTTTCTTTTTCGCATTCACCACAATTGCAATAACGTACTCGATAACCAACTTCGGTACAGGTTGGGTTACTAATAATGGTCCATGCGCCAAATTCATGGATGCATGACTGTGCTGGGGTCGGGGTGTTATCCGTGGGAGTGTTTGGCTCGTTTTTGACTGTTGAATTATCATCAATTATAAAATTTTCTTGTGCTGACGAATCTTCTGTAGTTGCATTGATATTTGGACTACATGCAACAAATAAAAGTGCGGTCAAACCACAAACCGTTGTTAAGATTGAAACTTTCCCCCAATGTTTCATTTGTTATTACCCTCAGTTTTTCACAAAGTTATTGCTTCGTCAATTGATTTATGATAAAGTACATGTACCGGGGTGTAGCGAATCGGTATCGCGCTTGTTTCGGGTGCAAGAGGCAGTGGGTTCAATTCCCGCCACCCCGACCATTAAAAAATTGGTTGAAATCCCGAATTAAAAGGATTATCACAAATGATTGAAAAAGTTAATCCGGCTCATCCGGACAAAGTTGCTGATTGTATCGCAGGTGCGTTGGTTGATTTAGCGTACCAACAGCAAACCGATCCCCGTATCGCGGTTGAAGTTTTGGCGGGACATGGTATCTGTACCATTATTGTTGAAACCAGCGCCAAATTGCGCAAAAAAGATGTAGTTAAAATTGTGCGTCGGATTGCGGGTGATTTGAAAGTCCGTTTGAAAGTTGTACCACAAGATGTTTACTTGGCGCAAAACCAAAGTGAAGGTTTACGCTGTGGCGATAATGGTATTTTCAAGGGCGTACCTTTGACCAAAGAAGAAAAAACTTTATCCAAAATTGCCCATGAAATTTATGCGGAATATCCTTATGATGGTAAATATATTTTGGACGGTAAAAAGTTGGTAATTTGCCAAAGTAATGCTGATAGTGCTAAATTGAAAGCGATTTACGATAAAGCGGGCTATCAAACGATTGTTAATCCGTTAGGCGATTGGACGGGAGGTACCGATGTGGATACTGGCGCGACCAATCGTAAATTGGGCAGTGATATGGGGCACAGTGTGACGGGCGGTGGTTTACAAGGTAAAGACCTTTCCAAGGCCGATGTTAGCATCAATATCTACGCTTTCTTGCAAGCCCAAAAAACTGGTAAACCTGTCGAATTGTCTTGTGCCATTGGTGACAGTGAAGTTGACGGCAAACCTTATGCCGAAATTGTGGAAATCGCCCGTGCTTATGTAAAATCAATCGGTGGTTTTGAAAAACTTGCCGAATGGGGCTTGTACTAAACAATTAAAATTTCAAATTTAAAAAATTTAGCAAAAAAGTGTTGACAATGCTAATTTTTGCGTATAATATTAGCAGTACAAGGAGGTAAGTGCTAGCAATATGGCAAAATTGTCAGACAGGTTAGAAAGTTTGCTGATGGTTAGTGTGGAAGAATATATCCGCAACGCAACCCCAATTGCGTCGGGTACTTTGGCCAGTCGCGGCGACTTTGCCAAATCATCGGCGACCATTCGTAACGACTTGAAGACTTTGGAACAAATGGGCTACTTGCGTCAAGTGCATACCAGCGGTGGACGTGTGCCGACTACGATGGGTTATCGTGCCTATGTAAATAAAATTTTGGGTGAGATGAACATCAAAGCGGGCGAGTTGTCTTTCGCGGCGAACAATGTTTCTGAACGTGTGCAAAGTTTACCCAAAATTGTGGAAGATTTGACCGCCAAAATTTCGGAAACCTTTAACTTCCCAGTTGTGGTCAAAACCAAGTTTGCAACCTTACACATTGTCAATGTAACTTTGGTTCCATTGGTGGATGGTGATACCATGATTTTGATTAAAACCAGCGCAGGCAGTTTGAATGGAACTTTGCATACTTCGCAACCATTATCCGATAAGCAAGCCGAAGATGCCAGCGCCGCGTTAAATACCAAAGTTCGTGGTTTAACTTTGCGCGAGATGTTGGAAAACTTGTCCGAAATTGCCAAAAACATCAACCAAGAATTGTCGTTCTTTGATGAGCTGTGTCAAGGTATCAGCAAACAATTAGAAAAGTTTATTGATACCAACATCGACCGCAATTTGAATACAATCAAGTTGTTGGAAATTCCAGAATACAACAACATCGAACGTGTGCGCCAAATCAGTAAGGCGGTCAGTGATGATGCGACGATGAGTAAAGCGCTTGATGCGGACGACACTGTGGTCATCGGTGCAGAAATTGATGATAAGATGTTGGCGGATAGTTCAATTATTAAATTTAACTACAACATTTGTGGCGAAAATGTGGCTAGCATTGGCTTGGTCGGTCCAGATCGCATTGATTACAAACAACTAATCATTGCCTTGTATGCGTTGTTATCTCAAACCAAAGAACAACGATTATTGACAGGAGGTAAAAAAGATGAAGGAAAAGAATAATGGTGCTTCTGCGGAACCAGCACAATCAACGGAAAAAGATAGTTTATCCGAAACCGAAAAATTGATTGCCGACTTGGAAGCCAAGGCAAAAGCAAATTTGGACCTTGCGAAATATCAAAAAGCCGAATTTGAAAACTACAAACGACGCAATCAAAATGCGGTCGCGGCTTCATTCCAAGACGGTCAAACCTATGTCATCAACATGTTGTTACCAATTTACGACGGTGTAGTTGAGGCTGGTAAAAAGATTGCTGATCCTGCTGATCTTGCTGGTTTTGAAATTATCCGCAAAAAACTGGACGACATGTTTGAAAAATTGGGTATCCAACCAATTCAAACCAAAGACCAACCGTTCGACCCGAAATTGCATAATGCGGTGGCGGTCGAAAAAGTGGAGGGCGTGCCAGCTGACCAAATCTTGGAAGAATGGCAAAAAGGTTTCACTTTCCACGGACATGTCTTGCGACCCGCTATGGTCAAAGTATCTGGCGCATAGTAGCTAAGCAAAAAACAGTTAAAACCAATTGATAAAACATAAAAATAAAAAGGAGAACAAAAAATGCAAACAACAAATAAAATTATCGGTATTGACTTGGGAACAACCAACAGTTGTGTTTCGGTCATCGAAGGCAGTGAACCAGTGGTTATTGCCAACAGTGAGGGTGGTCGTACCACTCCGTCCGTGGTCGGTGTGACCAAAGCCGGCGAACGTATTGTCGGTCAAGTGGCAAAACGTCAGGCTGTTTCTAACGCGGAAGATACGATTATTTCAATTAAACGTAAAATGGGTACCGCGGAAAAAGTTACCATGGGTGGTAAAAAATATACTCCGCAAGAAATTTCGGCCATGATTTTGACCAAATTGAAAAACGATGCGGAAGCTTACTTGGGTGCCAAAGTTACCAAAGCGGTTATTACCGTTCCAGCTTACTTTAACGACAGCCAACGTCAAGCCACCAAAGATGCGGGTAAAATCGCGGGCTTGGAAGTAATGCGTATTATTAACGAACCAACCGCGGCTGCTTTGGCATACGGTTTGGACAAAGACGGTGCTAAGAGCGAAAAAGTCTTGGTTTACGACTTGGGTGGTGGTACGTTCGATGTTTCAATTTTGGACTTGGCTGATGGCGTCTTTGAAGTTTTGGCGACCAATGGTGATACCCATTTGGGTGGTGATGATTTCGACCAACGTATTATTGATTTGTTGGTTGAAGATTTCAAAGCCAAAAATGGTATTGATTTAAGCAAAGATAAAATGGCTATGCAACGTTTGAAACAAGCTGCCGAAAAAGCTAAAATTGATTTAAGCGGTATGACCAAGACCACAATTAGTGAAGCTTATATTACCGCGGACGCGAACGGCCCGAAACATTTGGAATTTGATTTAAGCCGTGCTAAATTCGACGACATGACCAAAGACTTGATTGACCGTTCAATGAAATGTGTTGATGCTTGTATGAAAGACGCGAAATTGAGTTTCAATGATATTGCCAAAGTTATCTTGGTCGGTGGTTCAACACGTATCCCTGCGGTTGTTGCTGCCTTGAAACAAAAAACTGGTAAAGAACCATTTAAGGGTGTTAACCCCGATGAATGTGTTGCGATTGGTGCCGCAATTCAGGGTGGTGTCTTGACTGGTAACGTTAAAGATGTCTTGTTGTTGGATGTTACACCATTGTCTTTGGGTATTGAAACCTTGGGTGGTGTTTGCACAAAATTGATTGAACGTAACACGACAATTCCAACCAAGAAGAGCCAAATCTTCTCGACTGCGGCGGATAACCAACCAGGTGTTGATATTCACGTCTTGCAAGGTGAACGTGAATTTGCCGCGGATAATAAAACTTTGGGACGCTTTATGTTGACCGATATTCCACCGGCACCTCGTGGCGTACCACAAATTGAAGTTACCTTTGATATTGATGCGAATGGTATTGTATCGGTTTCAGCTAAGGATTTGGGTACTAATAAATCACAATCCATTACCATTACCAGCAGCACGAACATGAGTAAAGAAGACATTGAAAAGGCAATTAAAGAAGCCGAAGCCAATGCCGAAGAAGACCAAAAACGTAAGGAATTGGTTGATGCAAAAAACATGGCCGATGGCGCGATTTTGGGCATTGAAAAATTGGTACGCGAAAACGGCGAAAAATTGTCCGAAGACGACAAGAAAGTTTTGACCGATGCAACCGAAAAGTTCAAAAAGGACATTGCGGACGACAACGATGCAGAAAGCATTAAAAAGAAAATGGGTGAATTTACTCAGGCAACCCAAGCCGTTGTCATGAAATTGTACCAACAAAATCAAGGTGCAAATCCTGAAGGAGCAGCCAACGCAGATTCTGGCGAAGCCAAATAATGACTAATCCATACGAATCATTGGGAGTAAGCAAAAACGCGAGTGCCGACGAAATTAAGTCGGCATATCGTCGTTTAGCGAAAAAATACCACCCCGATGCGAACCCGAACAACAAGGAAGCGGAAGAAAAGTTTAAGGAAATCAATTCGGCTTACGAAATTTTAAGTGACCCGCAAAAGAAAGCTAACTTTGACCGCTTTGGTTCGGCGGACGGACCCAGTTTCGGTGGCGCTGGTGCTGGCGGTGCAGGTTTTGGTGGTTTTGATTTCAGTAGTTTTGGTGGCTTTGGCGATATTTTTGAAAATATCTTTGACCAAGGTGGTTTTGATAGTATTTTTGGTCGTCGTTCACGCCAACGTACCAGTCGCGGAAGTGATATTGTAATTGATTGTGATATTACTTTTGAAGAAAGTTGTACAGGCACAACCAAAAATATTGTCTTTAACCGTAACGAACGTTGTCCAGATTGCCACGGTACAGGTGCCAAAGATGACAGTTGTTTACAAACTTGCAGTTACTGTCATGGTGCTGGTCAAGTCAAACAAGCGCAACGTCTGGGTGGTATCGTGATTGAAAATACAGCAACTTGTCCAGTCTGTCACGGCAGTGGCAAAATCATTACGGATAAATGTCGTACTTGCGGTGGTAAAGGTAGTTTCAAAAAACAAGTTTCTTCCACTGTTAATATTCCGGCAGGAATTGATGACGGTCAGACTTTAACCATTAGCGGGGAAGGCAATATGGCCGAAGGAGCCGCGGGAATTTCGGGCGATTTACAAATTCGTATGCACGTTGCTAAACACCCAATTTTAATGCGTGAAGATTTTGATTTGTATATGGAATTACCGATTACCTTTACGCAAGCTATTTTGGGAACCAAAGTTAAAATTCCTGTGGTTGGTGGCTACATGGATTTGGAAATTCCACCGAATACGCAAAATGGTGATGTGCGTCGTATTCGTGGTAAAGGTGTGAAAAAGTTGCGTTCATTGGGTACGGGTGATTTGATTATCAAAATCTTTGTAGAAATGCCCAAAACTGTGGATAAACGTACGGCTCAATTGTTGGCAGCTTTGGATACCGACATTCGTGCAGACAGTTATAAAAAAGTTGCGTCTTATCGTAGCAAGGTATACAATTGAAACATTAAGGGAGGCTTGGGTCGATGATAAATGGGGATATTATTGATCCAAGCAATCTTAATTTCAAGCACATACCGGTTTTGTTGAACGAATGTTTAACAGCCCTTAATTTGAAAAAAAATATGGTTGTGGTCGATGCTACTTTGGGTGGTGCTGGTCACAGTCGTGAAATTGTAAAAAAAATTAGCGGTGGTACCTTGGTCGGTTTAGATCGAGATACTACCGCTTTGCAGTTTAGTGCGGGGGTTTTGGCTGATGCGCCCGCCGAAGTGCGTTTAATTAAATGTAACTTTTGTGACATCGCCGATGTGTTGCCCAGTTTGGGAATTAACGCTGTCGATGCCATTTTGGCGGATTTTGGTGTTTCGTCTTACCAAATTGATACGCCAGAACGTGGCTTTTCGTACACGCAAGATGCACCGTTGGATATGCGCATGGACACCGATGCTACTAAGACCGCGGATACCGTAGTTAATGGTTATCCCGAAGGTCGTTTGGCCGATGTGATTTGGGAATACGGGGAAGAGCGTTACGCCCGCAAAATTGCTGCGGCCATTGTGGCGGCGCGTCCCATTCGCAGTACAGGTCATTTAGTTGAAGTCATTAAAAATGCAGTACCCACGGGTTATGGTAAAACGGGTGGTCATCCAGCTAAACGTACTTTCCAAGCCATTCGGATTGAAGTCAACCAAGAATTGGAAAGTATTCAAAAATTTTTAGATGGCGCCATTAAAATGTTGAAGCCCAATGGTCGCTTAGCCGTTATCAGTTTTCACAGTTTGGAAGACCGCATTGTTAAGCAAATTTTCAAACGCGAAGCCACGGATTGCTTGTGTCCACCCAAGATTCCACAGTGTATTTGCGGACATCATGCTACCGTAAAATTGTTGACAAAGAAACCAATTTGTCCGACAATAGAAGAGACGAAGTTTAACCCACGCAGCGCCTCCGCTAAGTTGCGTGTGGTTTGTAAATTGTAGGAGGAAAATGACAACAGCAGTTGAGAGTCCGGGGATCGTTTCTGCCAAAGAAGAGGCAGCAGCGATTTTATTTGCTCGTGAACAACCTGCACCCGTAATGACTGCACCCGCGCCAGAACAAGAATTGCAAGCTCATGAAAAACCCGCGCGTCCGTCATTTGACCGTTATCACGAAGAAGAATATATACCTGCACGCCCTAAGGCGGTTGATACTACGGCATTACGTCCTTATGAAACATACCAAGAACCTGTGGTACAAACAGAGCCCCAAGTTGTTCGCCCGTATATTGATAGCAGTGATTATTTAACTTCACCAGTTACCGCAACCACGGTGGAAGTGCAAGCCCCTGTTGCGACTGTCGAAAACGCAACCAAAACTGTGACGGTGGTGGAAAGTCCTTTGGACGAAGAATTGGAAGAAGGCACACAGTATGTGGTTAAATTCAAAAAATCCACTATTGTGGCGGCTTCTATGGTCGCTTCGGTGTTGTTGTTAATGGCGGTTTTGTTTGTGGTTAATATTGTCAGCCTGGTGACCATGTCTGCACAGGTCAGCGCCTTGGTACAAGAATCAACAAGTTTGGAACAATCTTTGAACAGTGGTAAAGCCAGTTTGGACGAAGCCATTGCCAAAGCCGATAACAATAGTGGCAATTCAACCCAAACTGTCCAATATGTTGCTCATGTGGATACGCCAGCGGGTGAAGCAGTCAATGCGACCGTGGATAGTTCATTCTTTGATTGGCTCTGTCATTCATTAAGCCGTCTATTTAACTAACTTTTATCATAAAGATAAATATGCGACTTTACACGGCAACCAGTGAAAAGCGGCGCTTGACCGCTTTTTTTGCGGTTGCAATGGCGGTTGTGGTCGGACTAAGTGGGCGTTTGATTTGGTTACAAATTTTAACGGGGCAGGCTTTGAAAGTACGGGCGGCTGAACAATGGTATCGTGATTTACCATTGATGGCGGAACGCGGTACGATTTATGATACCAATGGTTTGGTCTTGGCCAGTTCCAGTTTGACTTACAGTGTCTACTTACGACCAGTCGCGATTAAAGATAAACAAGCCACCGCGCGTACTTTATCCGAAATTTTGGGTATGTCGTACGAACGCGTGTTACAAAAAGCCAGCAGTAAAACCGTCAGCGAATGGTTGATTAAAATGCAGGTCGACAAAGACACTGCCATGCGTTTGGTTGCTACTAATTTGGACGGTGTCTATCTCAGCCAAACGTATGACCGTAATTATCCATTGGGTGGTGTCGGTGCGCAGGTACTTGGCATTGTCAGTGTTGATAACCATGGGCAAGAAGGGTTAGAAGCGTACTACGACGATTGTTTGCGTGGTTTGGACGGGCGCATTGCGACACAAAGTGATTTGCGTGGAATTAAAGTGCAAGACGGGTTGGAATACTATGTACCTGCGGTTGCGGGGCAGGATTTACGCTTGAACATTGACGCTGGAATTCAAAACATTGTGCAAAATGTTATCAGCAAAGCACATGTTGAACACCAAGCTAAATCTGTTTCGGCTTTGGTCTATGATATTCATACTGGCGGAGTTGTGGCGTCGGCTAGTGCGCCTTATTATGATTTGAACGAACAGCCACGCGATAATGTGGCGCAACTGCTCACGCAAATTAAAAACTCACCCATTATCAATGTTTTGGAACCAGGTTCGACTTTTAAGACGGTAACTTTGGCGGCCGCGTTAGAAGAAGGTGTTGTCAGTTTGGACGACAAGTTCACCTGTACTGGCAGTCGCACAATTGCGGGCGAACGCATTAAGTGTTGGAAAACCAAGGGGCATGGTACCCAAACTTTGGCGGAAGGCGTCAACAACTCCTGTAACTGTGTGTTCATGGATTTGGCGTTGAGATTAGGTGTGGAGCGGTATTATCATTATTTGGAAAAATTTGGCATTGGTCAAAAATCTGGTGTGGACTTTTACGGCGAACCGTCAGGATTGCTCTTGAATAAAGAACGGGTACGTGACGTAGATTTGGCGCGTATTGGTTTTGGTCAAGCGATTGCGGTCTCTCCCATTCAATTTATCGCAACTGTTAGTGCCTTGGTCGGTGATGGCATTTTACGTACTCCACGTTTTGTTCATCAAGTGGGGGACAACGTTTTAGAATCTAATGTGAAAGAACGCATTGTGTCGGAACAAACTAGTGCGACTTTGCGCCAATTATTGTGCGGAGTAGTCAGTCAAGGCAGTGGTAAAAAAGCCGCGGTACCTGGTTATCAGGTTGGTGGCAAAACTGGAACGGCACAAAAATACGCGGACGGACACATTGCAGCGGGAAAGTATATATCGTCGTTTTGGGGCTTCTTGTGTGTTCAAGGCACACCACGTTTTGCATGTTATTTGTATGTTGATGAACCCAGTACTGGCGTTTATTATGGCAGTTTAGTGGCGGCACCGTGTGTGGGAGAAATCTTCCGCCAAATTGTTGCTTACAAAAAGTTCCCGTTTGATAATCACGAAAATGGTACTGGTGGCTATTTGGTTGCAGTACCCAATGTAACAAATTTGACCGTGGCGGACGCGGTAACAACTTTGGAACATGCGGGGTTCTTTGTTGAAGTGGACGGCGAAGGTGACAAAGTTACGGGCTCGTTCCCTGTACGTGATACTTTCATTAAAAAAGGCGAACCAGTCGTATTGTTTACCTAAATCGGTCAATAATTATGACATGAACCAAACCGAGTATGCGGAGTATATCAAAAAAATTACGCCCAAAAGTAAAATTTGGGGTTCGTTGTTACGTGCCTTTATTGTGGGCGGTTTGATTTGTTTGTTAGGCGAAGGCATAACTGCGTTATACAAAATGTGGCTACCCAATTACGATCAAGCCCAAATTGGTGCGTTGGTTTCGTCTACGTTGATTTTGTTGGCTTCAATTTTAACTGGTATTGGTGTGTATGACAAAATTGGATATTTTGCTGGTGGTGGTTCTATCGTGCCAATTACTGGTTTTTCTAACAGTATTACCAGCGCGGCAATGGAATTTCGTAAAGAAGGAATCATCTTTGGTACTTGCGCCAACATGTTCAAAATTGCGGGTCCCGTGATTGTGGTGGGTACTGCAATCGCGATGTTGTGTGGGTTAGGATATTTTATTGTGGGGTTATTTTTATGAGTACAATTTTTTTCAAACACCAGCCTCGTATTATTGGTTGGTATTCGGTGGCAGGGAAAAAAGAAAGCGTAGGACCTTTGGCGTCAACTTTTTCCCGCATTGTGAAAGATGAATATTTTGGTGAAAAAACGCACGAAGGTGCGGAGCGTAAATTATTTATTACCGCAATTCAAGGTGCGATTCAAAATGCGGGTGTTGAGCCTGATGTTGTTTTTGCGGGGGATTTATTAAACCAAATCGTGTCGTCATCTTTTGCGATGCGTGAAATTGGCTTGCCGTACGTGGGGGTCTATGGCGCGTGTTCAACCATGGCTTTGTCTTTATTGGTGGCAGCAACTTTTGTCGATGCTGGTGTGGTGAAAACTGCGGTAGCCGCCGCAGGGTCACATTTTGCGACCGCCGAACGCCAATATCGTACTCCGTTGGAATTGGGTAACCAACGTCCGCCATCTTCACAGTGGACGGTTACTGGTTCAGGGGCGACCGTATTGTCCAGTAAAAAACAATCCAAAATTGCGGTAACTTGCGGAACGATTGGGCGCGTAGTTGATTATGGTGTTAAAGATGTTAATAACATGGGTGCAGCCATGGCACCAGCCGCCGCGGATACTTTGGTACGACATTTCAAAAACACCAAAACCAAACCGTCCGATTATGATGCAATTTTTTCGGGCGATTTGGGTTGTATTGGTGCCGAAGCTTTGCGCGATCTGTTGAAAGACGAGGGCTACGATTTGGGTGAACGTTATTACGACTGTGGTAATTTAATTTTTACTGGTTCCCAAAAAGTTGACATGGGCGGGTCGGGCTGTGGTTGCAGTGCGGTAACTTTGAATGGATTTATTTTGGATAAGTTCCAAAAAGGCGAATTTCATAAGGTTTTGTTTATGGCAACTGGTGCTTTGCTTTCGCCGACCACAACTTTTCAAGGTGAAACCACACCAGGTATTGCAAATGCAATTGTAATTGAGGAGGTAACAGAATGAACTTTTTGTGGGCGTTTTTGGTCGGTGGTTTGGTTTGCGCTTTGGGACAGTTGTTGATTTTGAAAACTAATTGGACACCAGCACGCATTTTGGTGACCTTTGTGGTGATTGGTGCGGTTTTGCAAGTTTGTACTTTGTTTGAACCAATTAAACAATTTGCTGGCGCAGGTATTACCACACCAATTACTGGTTTTGGTGCGGGTTTAGTTAAAGGTACTTTTGAAAACATTGACAAGTATGGCTTCTTGGGAATTTTCACGGGTGGTTTGACTGCTATGTCCGCGGGCATTGCGGTAGCCATTGTTTCGGGCTTAGTGATTGGTATGATTTTCAAATCGCGTTCGAAATAATTGCGCCAGTTGTGATTAAAATTGCGGCAGCCGAAGTGGCGTTTTGAATGACGCTTTTAATCACGGTTGCGGCATCAATTGCTGTGCAGTCTGCGGCTTTGAAATGGTAATTGCGATTTATTTGATGATAAATAGCGGGAAGGGCGCGTTTCAAAATTCGTTCGCCCGTACTGTGACCGTTGAGTTCTTTGGCAATTTCTTTGTAGGTTAATCCGCCACCGATTACGACACCGTCTCGCATGGCATTAGCAGTTGCGGCAACCGCATCTTCAATGCGTAAACGTTTTTCCATGGTTTCTGCTTCGGTCGGACAACCTACGCTAATTAATCCCGCCGTTGCAGTTAAATTGGCGATTCGTTCTTTCATGCGTGTACGTTGGTAATCATCGGTCATTGCAGACAGTTCGTCTTTTAGTATTGCAAGATGTTGCGCAAAAGCTGGACTTTTTTCATCACTTAAAATAATTATGTGGTCGTGTTCAAATAAAACTTGTTTGGCATGACCTAAATGGGCAGCAGTGGCTCGCGGTAAAGTTAAATCATTTTCTGGTGAGATTAAAGTTGCATTAGTGATTACCGCGCAATCTGTCAGTGCGTTTGAACGAACCGCTACAATTTGTAATCCCGCTTTGGCGCGGTTCAAAACTAACGCATTAATTACTTCGGGTGCGTAGTCATCGGCAACCAATAACAGTGGAGTTTTATTTTGTACTGCATCTTCCAAAATTGATAAAATTTCTTGAATGGATTTGACCGTACCTGTGGCTACCAAGACTTTGGCGTTGTGTAATTGTTTGGTCTGTAAATACGGCGAAGCAATCTGTCCCGCCAATTTTACACCGTTGGTAAAGGTCAGTTGTGTCGTGCCTGTTTGATTCATTTCTAACGAAATTAAACCGTCGGCACCGACTTTGGTTAAGGCTTTGGCAACCATTGCACCGTCTTCGGCATTGGCGCAACTGTTGGTCGCCACGCGCAGTAAATCTTCGTATTTGTGGATTTTGCGGACGTGTTCGGGTAGTATGTCCAATGCTTTGCGTGCAGCCGCCAAAAGTTCATCTTTAAGTTGCATGGGTTGACAACCAAAACGCAAGGCTCGTTTGGCTTGGTTAATAATGGCGGTCGCCAATACAATTGCCGAAGTAGTACCGTCGCCGGCTTCGGTGTTGGTTTTCAGACTGGCTTGTTTAATAACGTCCGCGCCTAAATTTTCGTGTGGGTTGGGTAGTGTAACTTGCTTAGCAATGGTTACGCCATCATTAGTAATTAACGGACTGCCGTTTTTGCGGTCAATAATTACATTGCGACCGTTAGGACCAATGGTAATTTTAACGATGTTATTTAATTGATTAACACCGCGGTAAAGGGCTTTTTGTGCTTTATTCATAAATCACCCCGATAATGTCAAAGTTTTGCACCAAATATAGTTTTTCGTTATTGGCGGCTACTTCGGCTCCTGCGTATTTGTTGATGATAATTTTATCGCCAACCGCGACTGGACTGCCACTGCCAACTTCAACCACCGTCATAATTTGGTGGCGTTCCGCATTAGTGGTGGGAATGTAAATTCCGCCTTGGCTGGTTTGTTCAATGACCGGTTTACATAATACGCGGTCGAACAATGGTTTAATTTTCATTTTTCTCCTCCTTGCCGTCACCATATCACGAAAAGTTGACAAACAATCGTTTTACTGCCACTCAGTTTTTGGTTATACTAAGAGTGATGGACTATATGCAAATGGCGGAAGATTTGGCCAAGACTTCACGTTGCGGACGTAACCATGTTGGTTGTGTTATTGTGCGTGACGGCAAAGTTTTGGTTTCGGGTGTAAATGGACAAGTGGAGGGGGCTGCCGATTGTGCTTCAATTGGTGGTTGTCTGCGTGAAATCAATCATATTCCCAGTGGTACCGCGGCAGGATTTTGTAATGCGGTTTGCGCGGAAACACGTTGTGTCTGTGAAGCCGCGCGCGACGGAATTGCATTGAAAGGCGCGACTGTATACTGCACACATAAACCATGTATTATTTGCATGAAAAATTTGGCGGTTGTGGGAATTGATACTGTTTATTATAAAAAGGGTTATCCTGACAAGTACAGCGAGAATATCGCCAAGTACGCGGGATTAAAGGTGGTGCAAATTGGCTAAGGTTCCAGTAGTTGCGTTGGTTGGACGACCAAATGTTGGCAAATCGACTTTGTTCAATACCATTTCGGAAAACGGACAAAGTATTGTTGACGACCAACCTGGGGTAACACGCGACCGCATCTATGCCGATTGTGAATGGTGCGGTAATAATTTTTCTTTGGTTGATACGGGCGGTGTTTCGTTTGAAGATGGTGTTTTTAACGCGCACATTAAAGAGCAAGTTGAAATTGCAGTTGGTATTGCCGATGTCGTGGTCTTTGTTGTTGATGGCATGGTCGGTGTGACCGCCGATGATATGAAAGTAGTAAAACTGTTACGTACTTTTAATAAACCCATTGTGTTGTGTGTAAATAAATTGGATAACCAAACTTTGCGTGATAACACTTTGGCAGAATTTTATAAATTGGGAATTGGTGATCCGTTGCCAGTTTCCTGCGCACAAAAAGTTGGCTTGGGGGATTTGTTGGATTCCATTGTCCAAAAATTGCGCTTGAAAAATTTGTTGCATACGCAACCGTTGGAAAACGTTAAACGCATTGCCATTATTGGTCGTCCGAATGCGGGTAAAAGTTCTTTGGTTAATGCGTTGTTGGGTGAAAAACGCGTTATGGTTAGTGATATTGCTGGTACGACACGTGATGCAGTGGACAGCCCATTTAACTATTGTGGCAAACCGTATATTTTGACCGACACCGCTGGTATTCGTCGCAAACGCAGTGTAGAAGTTGAAACTGTGGAATATTACAGTGTGCTCCGTGCAATTCACAGTATTAAAAACAGTGATGTTGTGTTGTTAGTGGTTGATGCAACGCAGGGCTTGACTGAACAAGATGTGCGCTTGGCGGGGTATATTCACGAGGCGGGTAAGCCGTCGGTGATTGTCATTAACAAATGGGATATTGTGGAAAAGGATAGTTATACTCAATTAGACTTCAACAAAAAATTGGCGGTAGATTTGGCTTTTATGCCTTATTTTCAAGCCATTTACATTTCCGCTTTAACTGGTCAACGGATTGGTGAAGTGATGACTACGGTGGAAAAAGTTTTGGCGAATACTGAACGTCGTATTACCACTGGTCAATTGAACGATATTATTTTGGACGCGGTTGCCATGACTCCGCCACCGTTTAAGGCTGCTGGTCGTCCGAAGTTTTTGTATGCAACCCAAGTTACAGTTGCGCCGCCGACCTTTGCTTTGTTTGTCAATAACAAAAATTTGGTTGGTCGCACTTATTTGCGTTACTTAGAAAACACCTTGCGTAAATCGGTGGATTTTTCGGGTACGCCGGTGAAATTATTATTACGAAATCGGGAGAAAGAATAAAATGTATTGGTGGTTATTACTTTTATGTCCGTTAGCTTATGTTTTGGGTGGTTTTAATGTTTCTAAAATCATTACCAAAATCCGTCATGTCGATTTGTCGCGGATTGGTTCAGGAAATGCTGGTGCCACAAACGTTGGACGCGCGATGGGCTTTAAATGGTTTTTATTGGTAACCATTTTGGAGTGTTTGAAATGCGCCAGCATCGCGGGCTTGGGTTATTTGTTTGTCAGTTTGTATACCAATACTTTTACTTGGTATCACGAAAGTCATTACATCGTAATGTTGTCCGTGGGTGCCAGTGCAATTTTTGGTTCGATTTTTCCTGTTTGGTATCGTTTCAAAGGTGGTAAGGGTTTGGCAACTTGGATGGGTTTGGCTTTTGTTTTGAATCCGTTAGTGATGTTGGTGGTTTCCGCTATTTATATTCCGTTATTGGCGATTACCCACATCATGTCATTATCCACGGTATTGGGTGTGATTACTTGGGCGATTTTGTCGTTGTCGATTGAGGCTCCGCATACTGCGCCAGTGATTATTTTGTATTTATTGTGTGTGGCGTTAATTGTTTATTCACACCGCAAAAACATTGTTCGCTTAGTAAAAGGTAAAGAAAACAAATTTATTTTGAAAAAAAATGTGAAGCCAACTAACGTGATTAACGCTGATGACATTAACACGCCGATGGTTACGGCTTTACCAGAATCAACCGAAAATAATCAATAACCTTAAAATATAAGTTATAACCTGAAATACTGTTTCATAATCATGGCTATGAACAATCAGGTTTTTGAAAACATTGCCACTCGTACCAATGGCGATATTTATTTAGGGGTAGTGGGACCGGTTCGTTGCGGTAAATCCACTTTTATTACCAAATTCATGCAACAGTTGGCAATCCCCAACATTGAAGACAGTTACGAACAACAACGGGTTATTGACGAGTTGCCACAATCGGCTGACGGGACCGCGGTTATGACGACCCAACCCAAATTTGTGCCTAATCGTGCGGTTGCCATTAAAGTTGGCGATGCTTCTATGCGGGTACGCATGATTGACTGTGTTGGTTACATGATTGACGGCGTCAGCGGTTTGGAAGACGGCGGTCATATCCGTAATGTAAAAACGCCGTGGAGCGATGTGGAGATACCGTTTAACCAAGCCGCCGAAATTGGTACTCGTAAAGTTATCGTGGACCATAGTACGATTGCGGTGGTGGTTACTACTGACGGTACAATTACCGACTTGCCACGCGAAAATTATGTTGCTGCCGAAGCCAAGGTAATTTTTGAACTCAAACAATACGGTAAACCCTTCGTGGTCGTGGTTAACAGTAAACATCCGACTGACAAACCTTGCCAAAATGTTTGCCGTGAAATTCGCGAAAAGTTCGGGGTACAGGCTTTGGGATTGGATTTGGAAAACTTGGCAATTAATGATATCAGTGCGATTTTTGACGGTATCTTGGCAGAATTCCCTGTAACTGGTTTCAAAGTTAATTTGCCATCTTGGTTGCAAGTCATGCCTAATAATCACCCCGTGATTACCGATGCAGTTGAACGTTTGCGTCGATATACGAAAACAGTACGTCGCATTGCGGATAACCACCCCGACCATTTGTGCGCGGACAGCCCATATTTCAGTGCCATTGAAACCAGCGAAATTGATGTGGCCACGGGTACAATTGTTTACAATTTGGTTCCCAAAAACGATTTGTATTTCAAATTAATTTCGGAAGAGAGCGGTTTGAATATTCAAAACGAACAACATCTAATGGCGTACATTCAAAAAGCCGCGGGTAAAGCCAAAGAGTATGACAAACTCAAAGATGCCATTGATGCCGCGGAAACTAAAGGTTATGGTGTAGTGGTGCCAACCTTGGATAGTTATAAATTGGATACACCGCGCTTGTATAAACACGGTAAAAATTATGGTTTGAAATTGCGCGCTACTGCACCCAGTCTACACATTATCAAAGTTGATGTGGGAACCGAAGTGACGCCAACGATTGGCACGCAAGAACAATCCAAAGAAATGTTGGAATTTTTGAAACGTGAATACGAAACCAATAAAGAAGCTGTTTGGCAAACTCCGATTTTTGGTAAGTCTTTGGACGAAATTATGCAAGAGGGCGTGGGTGCTAAAATTGCCAATATGCCAGCCAACGCGATGAAACAAATGAAACGCACGATTGGTAAAGTGGTCAATAACGGTAAGGGCGGGATTATTTGTATCTTGTTATAGTCACACTTTTCACGACCCCTGCATATAGAGTGTGATATGATTTTTGAAAATTTCATTACTTTTTTAAGTAAAGTACTGTTCTTTTCCGGTCTTGTTAACGACAAAAAATCTTTCCCAAAACCATTATCCAAAAAAGAAGAGTTAGCCTATTTTCAAAAATTCTGGCAAGGCGATATGCAGGCTAAAGATATTTTAATTCGCCACAATTTGCGTTTGGTCGCCCATATCGTCAAAAAGTATAACGGGGCAGCCGAAGCCGATGATTTAATTTCGTGTGGTACCATTGGCCTAATCAAAGCCATCAATTCTTATAAAGCCGATAAAGGAACCCAAATTTCCACTTATGCGTCACGTTGCATCGAAAACGAAGTTTTAATGTTCCTGCGTGTTTCTAAAAAACATCAACAGGTGGCTTCCTTGAATGAAAGTTTGGGTGATGACCATGACGGCAACGAAATTTGCTTGGTGGATATCATTACTGATGACCGCGAGCAAAGTGATATTGACGCCGCCATGCACCAACAGTTGATGCAAAAGTTGATTACCGCGATGCGTGACCGGTTGAATGAACGCGAATTCAGAATTATCAGTTTGCGTTACGGCTTAAATGACCATGTGGCTTTACCGCAACGCGAAGTTGCTAAACAATTAAACATCAGTCGCAGTTACATTTCTCGTATTGAAAAACACGCTTTGGAAATTGTGCAACAAATTGTACATGAACCCGCATTCAAGGATTTTCGTTAATTACTTCATGAATTTGGGTGGCAGTTACCAGTGGTGACTGCCTTTTTTCATGCTATGGTTAAAGGTCTTCATCGTCATCTGTCCACGGTGGATCCCAGTAGTTGATGGTGGGCGGGTGTCGACCAGATTTACGCGGTGAGCGCGGGCGGACAACCGTTGGTGTTTGTTTCGTTGTCTTTGCCACTATGGGTAGCTTTAATGGAAAAATCGCCAGTAGGACTAAACCCACTAACATACCCACCGAAAACAATAAACACACGAAGAAATACAACGGATACATGCAGCCATGATAAATGGTAACAAGGGGAGAATTATGGAAAATGATGTCATCAACTTAAAAAGTTTGTCGGGCGATGCGCCACTGTTAAAGTATAACAATTGGCCAAATTTGGGTGGAAAACCCCAAGCGCGACCTAATACCATCACCAATACTGAACAATGCCAATTTGCGCCCAAGGTACATAAAAAGCAATTAGCATTTCATCAATCCATGGCAAAAAGCCGTTTTGTGTTTGGGGGTAACCGTACGGGTAAAAGTGTTTGCGGTGCTATGGAAACAATTTGGTATGCCACTGGCTTACACCCATTTATTCAAATTGACCATGCGATGGACGGCTGGGTGGTTAGTCTGACCCGACAGGTACAACGTGATGTTGCACAAGCCAAAATTTTACAATACTTACCGCCCGAATGGATTGTCAAAACGGTCATGGTATCGGGCAGTTCGTTTGCGCCAGCACACGGCGTGATTGATTTTATTTTGGTGCGTAATGTTTTTGGCACTGTCAGTAAAATTGGTTTTCGTAATTGTGAACAAGGGAGGGAACGTTTTCAAGGTGTTTCGTTGGATTATGTGTGGTTTGATGAAGAACCGCCCGAAGATATTTACGACGAATGTCTGCTGCGTTTGTTAGACCGTGGTGGTGTGCATTGGGTCACGATGACACCATTAAAAGGACGCAGCTGGGTTTATGACCGCATTTATTTACGGCAGGAACAACAACCCGATTTACAATGTTTTTGGATGAGTTGGGACGATAACCCATATCTTTCTACGGCGGAAAAACAGTTTTTGGTGGCGTCATTACCGTCCGACGTTTTGGAAAGTCGGCAACATGGACACTTTGTGGCTGCCGAAGGTTTGGTCTTTCCAAACTTTACCGTGGACAATGTGTTGGAACCTACGTTGTTACCGCCAGCTGATGCGTACTACATTGGTATTGACCCTGGTTATCGTAATCCGACCGCAGTCGTTTGGGCGGTAGTGGTGGGCGAAAATTTATATGTGGTTAGTGACTACGAAGTCGCTGGGTTAACTGTATCGGACCATTGTCAGGCAATTTTAGCACGCACCAAAGATTTAGGTTGGGATTGGAATAAGGTGCGAATTTTAATTGACAGTGCGGCGAACCAAAAGACTTCGGCGTGTGAGGTTTCGACTGCAACGCAATATCGCAACTGTGGCGTCGCGGTGGATACAAACGTCAATAAAAATATGGCGCAAGGTTTATTAACCATGAAAGCGCATTTTGGTAATGCGGACGGAAAACGCAGTTTATTTGTTTGGAAAAACTGCGTGCATTTACTCGGTGAATTGCGTGGCTATTATTGGGGCGACGGCGAACAACCACAAAAAGTTAATGACCACACAATTGATGCTTTGCGTTATGTCGTGATGGATTGGGAACGTAACCATCATGAACATACCATGGCTTTGAACACCTTGGGGCAGGCTAAAAAAGAAATTATTAAATCACTGGCAGGAAAACGCTTCGAATAAAAAAACTTGTGTTTTAATTTGGCAGGGAGGAAATATGCAAACTAAACAAAGTAAAAAACAATTAGTTGATGCCGTGATTAATGACTATGAAGCCCGTAAAAATGCACGCATCGGCTTAGAAAACAAATGGAAAACTAATTTGAATTTTTACAATGGTGAACAATATGCTGGTTACAGTAAACAGTATTATTGGCAAGCTACCGAAAGTTTTAATCATATCGGACCCATTGTCGAAAGCCGTTTGGCTTTGTTGGCCGAAGTCACACCCGAAGTTGAAGATGACCTTGTGCATGCTGTGTTTGAAAAATTGCGTTTCAAACGTTTGATTGAAGAAGGCAACTTTTGGCAAGAAGTGACTGGTTCGGTTTTTTATAAAGTTACCAAATGTGATAATCAACCTCAAATTACCGTTTGTTCGCCTTTTGAAATTTATCCAAATAAGTTAGATGTTTCTAATATGGAAGAAATCAGTTCAATTATTCACGCCAAAAATGTTGATGACCAATTGGTAATTGAAAAATGGACAAGAGATCATTTAACTATTATTCGTAATCAAGAATTGGTTTACGACGGCGAATTGCCTTATCCGTTCCCGTTTGTACGCGGTACCAGCGAATTGGTCGCAGGGCAGTTCTTTGGTAAATCAGTGGTTGACCGTATGATTCCCGTCCAGCGTGCCTACAATGCGATCAAAAATCGTCGCGCCGAATTTATGAGTCGTATGGCGTGTGGTGTGGTTGCGGTCGAAGACGGCAGTGTGGATTTGGATAGTTTAGAGGTTGACGGACTTTGCCCTGGTAAAATTATTGTTTATGCTCAGGGTTACCGTGAACCTAAATTTATGGAAGCTGGTAGTATTCCCGACGAACTGACTAAGGAAGAAGACCGTTTATTAACCGAATTTAACACGATTAGCTGTGGTGGTGATTTGTTATCGTTAATGGCAAACCGCGCCACCGTCGGTGAAGGCACTTTGAACATTTACAACGAACAAGCCCGCCGTCAATTACGTCGACCTATTCAAAGTATTGAAGACGTTTACGAACAAGTCAGTGCTAAAATTTTGGCTATTTTAGGAGTCGAACATGGAAAATAATCAAGAACCAACTAACGAACAAACTTTGGAACAAGCGGAGATACAACCCACTGTGGACATCAATGCACTCCAAAAATCTTATAGTGAATTGCAAAGTGCGTTCACGAAAAAGGCTCAAGCCTACAAAGAACTGGAACAGAAAATAAACTCCATGCCCAGCCGGGAGGATATTATTCGGGAGTATTTATTGCAAAACAACCGTGCGGAGGCGCCTGCCGTGTTGACCAGTTCTTCTTCAGCTTTTGACTTCGCCAAAGAGAAAAAGCCAACCAATTTAGCGCAAGCAGATCGTTTGGCTTGTGAATATTTCAAAAAAGGAGTTTCAAAATGATTACAACTGCAACAGCGGAAAATGCGTTAAGAAATATCTATTTGGATACGGTAATTAACGACATTAACAAAAAAACAAACCCATTCTTAACGATGGTCGAAGAAAATACGCGCATCGCCAGTGGCAAAAACGCAACCGTTAACATTCGTTACGGTCAAGCCTCGGTTGGTGCGGGTACCGAAACTGGCGATTTACCAGTTGGTGATGGCGAAAAGTCAATCGAATTGTCGGTACCATTGAAAAACTTGTATGGTACTTTCCAAATCAGCGATAAAGCCTTGAAAGCGGCTTCACTCGACCCCAACGCTTTCGCATCTTTATTAGGTGGCGAAATGCAAAACTTGGTCGCAGCTGCGCAAAATAATTTAACCTCAATGTTATATGGTAATGGTTCTAAAATTTTGGCGGTCTTTGATAATACTGCTTTCGTTGGTTCAGAACGTAGAATGATTCGTGTCGGTGCAAAATACATTCACAACTTTACAGTTGGTATGCATGTCGTAATTTTGAACAACGCTGGTATGGAAGTCAGCGATCCAGTCGGGGATAATTTAGTTACCGACGTTAACTTGGATACTGGCTTGTTAACAATCAGTGATGGTTTGTTGGAAAACAAAGCGGATCGTCTTTACATTTATAACTATGACGATGAAAAAACCGACATGAACGGTATTGACAGTGTCTTTAACGCTCAATGTTATGGTGTCAGCATCGCACGCAATCCAGAAATCAAACCATGCAACTACCGCGATGATAGCGAAACTTTGCATGTTTTGGACGAAGATGCGGCTTTGGAATTTATGGATCAATATGAAGAACATTGCCAAAGCATGCCTGCCGATATTTTGTTGACCCACCCACGTGTGAAAAAAGCGATTTTCGAATCCTTAAAAAGTACACGTTCTAACATTGCAACAGCGGAATTGGCTGGTGGTTTCCACGGCTTTACCTTTAATGGTATTCCATTGTATAGCGATGTGAAATGTAAAGCGGGTAACTTGTACGCATTGAACAGTAAATCATTTGCGATGCACCAACTTTGCGACTGGACTTGGTTATCTAACGAAGACGGCAGCATCTTAAAACAATTGCCAGGTAAAGCAACTTATATGGCAACCTTGGTTAAGTATGCTGACTTGATTTGTGATAAACCGTTCTTGCAAGGTCGTTGCAGTGGTTATTCGGCGTTAAGATCTAAAGCGGAGTAAGGCTATGCAAAAAATTTATCATGACCTATTTCATATTGCAGAACGCATTCGGCAAATTGACCCGTTCTATGTGATTTATTGGAACGGCGGTGCGGAACGGTACGAAGTCTTTTGGCATGGTAAATTGGCTTTCGTTATCCCGTTCGACTGTTTAGATGTGCGGACTTTGGTTTATGCCCAACGCACGCGTCGTGAAAACGCTGATGAAATCGAACGGGAGATTGACGAAGGCAATGCATCGATCTTTCAAGCACAGAACAAAAAAATTGAGGCCTTAAAAGCCCAAATAAAGGATTATGTGAAATATGATTTTGAGAGATTTAATTAACAGTGCTAATCAAATTTTGGGGTTACCCATTGATTGGGAAAATGCGTCAGAAGACGGTAACTATCGTCAATTGTTTGCCTGTGCACGTTTGGTCTTGAATTCTTTGATTGGCAGTTGGGTAATGTCGGATTCTACTCGTATTACGCCTGAAGACTATGGACTGGATAAGGCAACATTGATATATGGTGTTTTGGCGGAATATGCTTTTGTCGCCGGCATGTTTAACGAATGGAAAGTTTGGCAAGAAAAATACAACACAGGTTTATTTAAGGCGCAGCATGGTAAATCCCGCATTATGCCAGTTCACTAATTACCGCAGTGTGCGTTTTAACCTCGACAACTTCGCCTTGCCCGTGGTTGTCAAAAACAAAAAGAACAGCATCTTTACCAATTATTTGGTAAATTTGAAGGGTACCAAAAAGCAATTAACTTCCTTAGGTGCAGCACAGCCAACTTATGGTTTTACCCATCTGGTTAGGTGGGGGCAGCATTTATTCGCATCGGATACCACTCGGGGACTATATACTTCGGAGGTTGCGAATGTTAACTTTCAACCATTAGAAACCGTAGTCTTTCCGCGTCAATTAGCCGTAGTGGGGAACCGCTTGTTTTTAATTTCATACAATCGGGACCGCATTGTTTATTCGGTTGATTTAGCTGGCGAATGGAGTTCAGGTCATTTTTTGGAAGGGTTCATTTATTTGCCCGCCCATTATGGTCTATGTATTGATATTCGCTATTATCGTGGCAAACTGTTGGTCATTTGTGAAAATGGTCTGTTAACAATTAACCGCAATTTCACGTTAGAACATTTAGATGATGATAGCGAATTGCTGAAAGCTAATTTAGAAAGCACGACTGGCAACTATTGGGAAAGTAGTTGGTTTAGCTTAGGTTATGCCACGGATACCCAAACACTGCGCGAAGTCTTTTTGAAAACTAATGTTGACATCGTTTTAACCGCGACCTCCAACCGTACACAGCGTATAATTCGGATTAAAGGTGCTAATAAAATTCAAAAAATCAAAATTAACTTGAATGGCGACCAATTCAAATTGCGTTTAACTTTGCCAGAACAAAACGCCTGTGTATCGGACTTGGCGGCTGTAATTGGTTACGGAAAAAGGAGGTAACATTTGAAAACATTCTGGAAAGAATTTTTCAAAAAACTTTGGGCAATTTTGGTGCGTGCCTTTTGTTGTTGCGCACCATATCTTTATTACATTCGTACGGGTAAAAAAGCGGACGAACAAGCGGAGTCAGAACAATCCGACGAAAAACAGTCCGCACCCGAAAAAACGAAGACAGAATAAAAAATTGCACAAGTCATAAACTTATGCTAAAATAACCCATATGGAAAATAAGAAATGGACAACTACGATTGGTAATCGTACAGTAACAGTGGAAACCGGCGCTCTGTGTGGATTGGCGCATGGTACTTGTTTGGTCAGTTGCGGTGAAACCGTGATTATGGCCAACGTAACAATGGCGGATCAACCGCGCGATGGGATTGATTTCTTCCCGTTGGGTGTTGATTTCCAAGAAAAATTATATTCAGTAGGTAAAATTCCTGGCGGATTTACAAGGCGTGAAGGACGCGGTGGCGACAAAGCAATTTTGACCAGTCGCTTAATCGACCGTCCTTTGCGTCCTTTGTTTGATAAGAACTTACACAACGATGTGGCGGTTGTGGTCACAACTTTGTCGGTTGACCCTGATGTCGCTCCAGAACCGTTGGGCATGTTAGCGTCCAGTGTGGCTTTAACGATTAGTGATATTCCATGGAATGGACCAACTGGTGCGGTACAAGTCGCGCGTGTAGATGGCAAATTTATTTGCAACCCAACAGCCTTAGAACAAGAACAAAGCGATTTGCATTTGACCGTCAGTGGTACCAGTGAAGCGGTCTTGATGGTGGAGGCTGGTGCTAATCAAGTTAGCGAAGCTGACATGATTGATGCAATTATGTTCGCGCACGAAGAAATTAAAAAGTTGTGCGAATTCCAAGTTGGTATTGCCAAAAAAATTGGTAAAGAAAAACGTAAAGTTGCGTTACATACCATTGATGCTAATTTGGAAGAGCAAGTTCGTGCTTATGCGACCAGCTTTATTGAAAGTGCTTTGAAAGAAACCGATACGATTAAACGTCGTGTTGAAGAAGATAAAGTTCAAACTATTGTTGCGGATAAATTCGCCGATATTTGGGACGAAAGCAAAAATGATATTATCGAAGTCATGAACAAAATTAAAAAAGAAATTGTTCGTGAAAAGATTTTGAACCAAGGTATTCGTCCTGACGGTCGTGGTACCAAAGATATTCGCCCAATTTGGGTTACAACTGGCTTGTTGCCACGTACTCATGGTTCGGCAGTGTTTACCCGTGGTAACACGCAGGTTTTGAACGTTTGTACTTTGGGTATGTTGAGCGATGCTCAAAAGTTAGATGGTATTGATGACGAAGAAGCCAAACGTTACATGCACCAATATAATATGCCACCGTATGCAACTGGTGAAGCCCGTCCGTTGAAGGCCCCAGGTCGTCGTGAAATTGGTCATGGTGCTTTGGCGGAACGTGCTTTAATTCCTGTTTTACCAAGTGAGGAAGAATTCCCTTATGCAATTCGTACTGTCAGTGAAGTTTTGTCCAGTAATGGTAGTTCGTCGATGGCTTCGGTTTGCGGCAGTTCTATGTCGTTGATGAATGCTGGCGTGCCAATTAAAGCTGCGGTTGCGGGTATTGCGATGGGCTTGATTAAAGATAAAAACAGTCGTCGTGTTGCGGTTTTGACCGATATTCAAGGCGTGGAAGATTTCTACGGCGATATGGACTTCAAGGTTGCGGGTACCGAAAAAGGTATTACCGCTATTCAAATGGATATTAAAATTGCGGGTATTGATAAAGAAATTATTACAACTGCTTTGGAACAAGCACGTGAAGGCCGTATGAAAATCTTAAAGATTATGAATACGGAAATTAAAGTGCCAGCCAAAGAAATTTCTAAATATGCACCAAAGATTATTACATTCAAAATTAATCCCGAAAAGATTAAGGACGTTATTGGTAGTGGTGGTAAAACAATTAACAAAATTATCGACCAAACTGGCGTCAAGATTGACATTGAAGAAGATGGTAAAGTCTTTATTGGCGGTGCCGAATCGGTCATGGTGGAAAAAGCCAAAGCCATTATTGCGGATATCGTTTTGGAACCCGAAGTTGGTCAAATCTTTGAAGGTACAGTAGTTCGTATTTTGGATTTCGGTTGCTTTGTAAAATTAACCGAAAATTTGGAAGGTATGGTTCATATTTCCAAATTGGCAAAAGAACGCGTTAATAAAGTTGAAGACGTTGTCAAAGTTGGCGATAAAATTAAAGTTAAAGTAATTAAGATTGACGAAAAAGGTCGCGTTGATTTGCAACGTATTGTGCCTACAACGGCAAAAGAGAACCCAGCGAAGTAATTTTCAATCCTTTACTTAAATAGTCAGCCGTCATCTGTGCGAAACATTGCATGGTGGCGGCTGTTGTTTTTAATGCTACAATGTCACCACTTTTTACATGGTAAGTTGCGTACGATAAAACTAAATTGCTGTCTGCGGTTTCCCAATCAATTACGGCGTTGCGTTCTGTGGGAAGCACTGTGGTATAGTTGAGATTTTGTGCCATTGCTAAGGTGTGCTTATTAAAAACTCCGTTCGGTGGTGTAAATGTCTGCATGGTTTTGTGAGCCAGTGATTTGGCTAACGCATCGCCTAAACGGATTTCTTCCGTAATGGCGTTTTTGTCCGCTATGTTAAGTGCTGTATTGGAAAAACCGTAATTGCCGAGTTCATAATTGTCGGCAATTTTTTGGTAAAGTTCCAAATTGTTAATGGCGGCGGCTCCTGTAAAAAAGAAAGTCGCATTGGCTTCGGCGCGGTTTAAGGTGTCTAAAATCGCGGGGAGGTTGGCGCCCATTTTGGGGTCGTCGATGATTAACATTAAGCCAACATAGTTACTATTGCGGTTACCACTCGATAGCGGTGCAGCCACACTTAAATAAGTTTTGTCTATGTTAATTGTATTTACCAAAAAACCAAGCACTAACAAAACGCAACAAATAATGCTGTTGGTGATAACAACTCTTTTATTCGGCATTGATAATTTATATTATGATTTGCGTAATTTTATGTTTTTGGCTAATATATTGATATGAAAACAATGATTAAAACTTATCCGAATGGTTTGCGTTTAGTAGTAACGCCAATGGAAAACTTCAAGAGCGTGGCTTTCAGTATGTTGGTCATGGCGGGAAGCGGGGACGAAACTAAGTCCGAACAAGGCTTGTCCCATTTTTGCGAACATATGTTGTTCAAAGGTACAACCAAACGTACAGGACAACAAATTATTGATGAGTTCGCTTTCTTGGGTGTGCAGTACAATGCTTGGACCAGTGAAAGTGCGACGTGCTTTCATACCAAAGCGGTTGCCGATAATCTTGATGCGTGCTTGGATTTGTTTTCCGACATGTATTTCAATTTGAAATTTCAAGAAGATGATTTTGATAAAGAAGGCGATGTTATTGTACAAGAAATCGCAATGCATGAAGATCACCCAGTTTCGGTTATGTATGACCGTATGAATACTTTATTTTATCAAGGCACTAAATATGAACATCCCGTTGCTGGTTATGCCAAAGCAATTAAAGCTTATCGACCAGCGGATATTTATAACTACGTAAAAAAGCATTATATTGCCCCGAATACGATTTTATCTTTCGCAGGGGATATTACTGTGGAACGTGCGGAAGAATTGGTCGCAAAATATTATTTACCGTTTATGAGTACAGCGAAAGCCGAACCTAAACAACGCCAAAATGTTCCCGCGATTCAACCATCAGCCAGTTTGTTGAATGTTAAAAAGGATACCGAACAACAGCATGTGATTATGTCAATTCCAGTTTGTAACCAATACAGTAACGACCGTTATGCGTTAAGTTTGTTTGCGTTGTTGTTTGGTGGCGATATGAGCAGTCGTTTGTTTATCAGTGTGCGCGAAAAATTGGGCTTGGTTTATTCCATTTCGACCAATCTTGAATTGTCGGATATTGGTGGCAGTTTCAGTGTGGTATTTTCTTGTACGCCTAAAAATACGCAAAAGGTTATTGAGGTCGTCAACCGTGAATTAGATTTAGTTTTGCGTGACGGCATTACAGAAGAGGAGTTGACCAAGTTCCGTAACCAATGGCATTTGCAACGTTTGTTTGATAGTGAGGTTACTACCCGCATTAACAGTCGCATTGTGGATCAGGTCGCAGCGCGCGGACAATTTATTTCGATTGAAGACGAATTAAAAGTGGTGGACGCCTTAACCGTAGCTGATATTAACGCGGCAGTAAAAAAATACTTGCATAAAGATAAATTTTTGACGGTCATTGTCGGTAAATAATATTTTACGAAAATTAAAATTTTGTTTATAATTTATGTTAATGGACGGTACTATCCATCGGACTAAAAAGCAAAACGCCAAACGCCCGTTTCCTTGGGGGGATATCATTATTTGGGTATCTGGTATTGGTGCGCTTTTAATGTTATTCCGTTTAGGCGGTGTGATTAGTAATTTCTTGTATGGCGTTTGTGGTGTTTACATTTTCAGCGTCTTTGTCATTACTGCAATTTTTGGTATTTGTTTGCGTACGGGTAAACGCATTCACGTTAACCCGCAATATTTGTTGGGCTCAATTATTATGTTGTTTGCATTTTTTACCGCAATGCATGTTGGCTTTACTCAATCGGTTGTCGTTGGTAACAATAGCATGGATTTAAGTGGTTATCTAAGCTATTGTTTTTCCAGTGCGCAACATTTAACTCCGGGTGGAGTATTGTTTGCTTTGCCGTCGTATTTGTTGTTGGTAATTTCTGGTACGGTGGGGACTTATTTGTTGTTGGGTGTGTTGTATTTGGCGGGCTTGATTTTGGTGGTCAACCGCGTCATTACCAAAAATCGTGAACAACGTATTATTACTACGGAGACTAAGGAAACGGATGCGGTCGAAGCGACCAATGATTACGCCAAAAACACCGCTGAATTATATGAGAAATTACAAATGGCGAACAAAGAAATCATGCGTGAAAATCGCCGTAATTTTGATGCGAATAAAAGTTTGTTGGGCTTGGGGGCTTTACCGAAAAATGATTATCCCAAAGCACAAACAGGCAGTCCGATTGCCTTGAAAAATTTAACTTCGCCTGAAACTATTAACCAAGCTTCGGGAACATCAAGCGCGAACCAAGGTGGTTTGCAAATGTACAATAATGGTGTCGCAATTCCTTGGCAAGGTTTGGACAGTTCCAGTTGGGTACAACCGACACAAGCGCCCAATCCAATTATGCCACAAACTCCCAATACGCCAGTTTATCCTTATATGCCGTCACCTACGATGCCGTTATCTAACGGAATTCCAAGCCAACCATTTATGCCGACTCAACCCAGTGTGCCTGTACAACCCAGCACACCTTGGGAACAGCCAGTAAACAATTGGTCACAACCTGGTGGCATGTCGTGGCAGGGTGGCAATAATAATTGGACACCGCCTGCCAGTCCAGATATCACACCAACGGCTTCGTCGACCACGACTTCTGGTCGTCGTCGCAGTACTTCATCTGTAATCCAAAATTTGAATAATCAAACTACTTTGACTTTGGATATTCCGACCGACAAAAAAGAGCCAGCGGGTGATACTTATAAAAACATGCGTTACATTAAACCAACTTTGGATTTGATTCACACTCAAAGTATGGATTTAAGCCAATTTAACGCGGAAGCCAGCGAAAAGGAAACTAAGTTGAACGAATTGTTCCAACAATACAATGTTCGCGCCCGTGTCCACAGTTTTAATGTCGCGCCCGCGGTTACGCGTTTTGAAATCGTACCCGAATTGGGAACACGTGTTTCGCAAATTGCTAATTTGCGTGACGATATGAACTTTGTTTTGAAAACCAATAACACGCGTATGGAAAATCCTATTGAAGGTAAAAACGCAATTGGTATTGAAGTTCCTAATAACACAATCGGTACTGTTTCAATTAAAGATTTGTTGGGTTCGCGCGAATTTATTTCTCACAAAAGCCCATTAGCAATTTGTCTTGGTAAAAACATCAACGGTGACCCAATTATTGCCGACCTTGCCGAAATGCCACACTTGTTGGTTGCAGGTACGACTGGTTCGGGTAAATCAGTTTGTATTAACACAATCTTAACCAGTTTAATTTACAAAACCAGTCCCGAAGATTTGAAATTGGTTTTGGTTGATATGAAGGGTGGTGTCGAACTTGGTATGTATGACGGTTTGCCACATATGTTGGTGGAAAGGTGTATTACCAATGCGACACAAGCGGTCAATGCTTTCAAGTGGTTGATTCGTGAAATGGATCATCGTTACGATTTGTTGCAAGGTCAACACGTCAATAACATTGCTTTGTATCAAACTTTGCCTGCCTATAAGAGTGGTCAAATTCCTGCCATGCCATACATTGTTATGGTTGTTGATGAAGCGGCGGATTTAATGTCGCGCAACAAAAAGGAAGTCGAAGACTGTATTCAAAGTTTGGCGCAAAAAGCTCGTGCTGCGGGTATTCACATTATTTTGGCTACCCAACGTCCCAGTGTCGATGTCATCAGTGGTGTAATTAAAGCTAACATTGGTACGCGTATTGCATTCCGTGTTTTAAGTGGTGTTGATAGTCGTACGATTTTGGACCAAATCGGTGCGGAAACTTTGATGGGTCGTGGTGATATGTTGTTTATGACCGCCAAAGGAATTGACCGTGTTCAATGCTGCTTCATGACTAATGATGAATTACGCCAAGTTACCAACTTTGTCCGTGAAAAGAACCCGTCCGAATACAATGCTGAAATTGAAGATTTGATTTTGAATGGTATTCCAGATGGTGCGGTAGCAGGATTTGGCGACGGCGGGGACGGACCTGATGTCGGCGCACAAGACCCCAAGTTGGTACAAATTTTGCGTTACGCTGTGCGTGAAAATAACGTGCGTCGTACATTGTCGATTTCGGAAATTCAACGTAAATTTGCGGTTGGGTTTGGACGTGCGGGGCGTATTATGGACCAATTGGAACAAATGGGTTTTGTCGGTGCCGATTTTGGTAATGGTAAAGCTCGCGAAGTTATCGCTACACGGGAACAGGTTGCAGAACTATACGGTTTATAGTAAACTATAATTCGTGGATAAAATTTTTGATTTCAAGGCCTGTGAAGCCTATTACAACCAACATTGGGTCGAGAACAATGTTTTCAAAGCCAATGTTAATCGCGATAAAAAACCTTTTACAGTCATTATGCCACCGCCGAATATTACCAGCAAATTGCATATTGGCCATGCTTTTAACTGTACTATTATTGATGCGTTAATTCGTTTCAAACGTATGCAAGGCTATGAAACTTTAATGTTGCCAGGGGCGGACCATGCTGCGATTGCGACCGAAGCCAAGGTTGTTGAAGAATTGAAAAAAGAAGGTTTGAATAAAACTGATTTGACCCGCGAACAATTTATGGAACGTATCCAAAACTGGTATGACCATTATCAAGCGGTTATTTGTAACCAATTCAAACGTTTGGGTTTATCTTGTGATTGGACGCGTTTTACTTTTACCATGGACGACCATTGTAAAGAAGAAGTTAATAAAGCTTTCCACCGTTTGTACAAAGACGGTTACATCTATCAAGGCGAACGCATGATTAACTGGTGTTCGACTTGTCATACCGCCTTGTCCGAAATTGAAGTTGAATACAGCGAAGTCAAACGTCAAATTTGGACAATTCAATACGGACCAATTCGTGTTGCGACCACTCGTCCAGAAACCTTGTTCGGCGATGTTGCTGTGGCAGTCAATCCGAACGATAAACGTTATCGGGATATTGTTGGTAAAACTATTCCGTTGCCGTTGACAGACCGTGAAATTCCAGTTATTGCGGACGAAACCGTGGACATGAAATTTGGTACGGGTGCTGTAAAAATTACTCCTGCACACGACCATCACGATTACGAAGTTGGCGAACGCCATCATTTGCCACACATAAAAGTGATTGATGAAAATGGTAAATTGTGTGGGGAAGCGGTGGGCAAGTATGCTGGCATGACTGTGGCGGACGCTCGTGCAGCCGTGGTTGCCGATTTACAAGCCCAAGGTTTGTTGGTCGCTATCAAAGACCATGTTTCTAATGTTGGTCAATGTTATCGTTGTCATCAAATGGTTGAACCCGCGATTTCTAAACAATGGTTTGTTAAAATGCATGATTTGGCGCAACCTGCTATTCAAGCTTTGAATAATGGTTTGAACATTGTTCCTAAAAAATTCCAAAAGATTTATTTACATTGGTTGAATAACATCACGGACTGGTGTATTTCACGTCAATTGATTTCTGGTCATCGTATTCCAATCGAAGGCGAAACCGATGTGTTGGATACTTGGTTCTCGTCTGCGTTGTGGCCATTTGTGACTTTGAATAAAAATCAAGCCGATTTCGAATATTTCTATCCGACCGATGTTTTGGTTACGGCTTATGAAATTATCTTCTTCTGGGTAATTCGTATGGTCTTTTCGGGATTGTATCACACCAAGCAATTGCCATTCCATACGGTTTTGTTGCACGGTTTAGTTCGTGACAGTCAAGGTCGCAAAATGAGTAAATCATTGGGCAATGGAATTGACCCGTTGGATATTATCGACCAGTATGGTTGCGATGTCTTGCGTTATTCATTGTTGTTTGGTTCCCGTTTGGATCGTGACCCGAATTACGGCGACGAAAAAATTACCAAAGCCCGTTACTTTATGAACAAAATTTGGAATGCGACTAAGTTCGTCCAAATGCACAAAGATAATACTTTACTGGTTACCGCTTTGGAAAGTTTCTTGAAGATGTTGCACCCGATTGCACCCTACATTACCGAACAAATTTGGCATGAATTGGGACATAATACCGACATCGCTTTTGAACCATTCCCGACGCCAATCAAAGGTTCAAAACATTGGATGCAAACCAGCTTGAATAAGATTATTCGTACTATTACACGTCGTTACGAAAAATACGAATTTGGTATTGCTGCCAACGAATTGCAACAATGGTTCTGGACAGATTTCTGCGATCAATACATTGAAGAATGTAAACCGCAATCTAAACCCAAGGCGGAACCAGTAGCAGCACCAGTGGATACCAAAGCACAAGCCGAACATTACCGTGCGGAAATTGCCCGTTCTGCTAAAATGCTCAGCAATCCAGGTTTTATTGCCAAAGCGCCCGCTGAATTAGTTAAATCTGAACAAGAGAAACTTGCCAGATTTAAGGAACTATTATATAATTTGACCGGTGAACACTGAGCGAGGAACTTATTTTATTGCTGACGAAATTACGCGCAAAATTATTTTGCTATTCATCTTTGAAAAGATGGATATACCTTTGTCAGAAAATACTTTGTCCGAAATTATCATGTCCAATCCAGATTTGATGTCGTACATGGATTATCGTGAAGCCTTGGCGCAAATTGTTGACGTTAAATTTGTGGTTGCTAAAACGTCTTCGGGGGATTTATTGTACCAATTAACCAAAGACGGTCGCGACTGTTTGGCTCATTTTTGGACGAAAATTCCAGCTTCAATTCGTGAAAGTATTATTAAGTACACGGACGAAAATAAGCTGCGTATGAAACGCAGTCAAGAATATCGCATTGATTATTTCAAAAATTCAGACGGAACACAGACCGCGGTCTTTATGATTAAAGATTATACTGGTCGTCCGTATAATTTAATGGAACTTAAATTGCGCGTGCCTTCCCGTGCCGATGCTGTGCGTGCGGCGGCGCGTTGGAAAGATAAAGCACCCGAAGTTTATGAATTTATTTATAATCATTTGGTAGAAGGGGAGGATCATGATGATGCGTCAGTTTAATTATCAACCTAAGGGCGTCTGTTCAATGCAAATTCGCTTTGAATTGGACGAAGATGATGTTGTACACAACGTCGAATTTATTGGTGGTTGTCCAGGGAATACTTTGGGGATTGCAACTTTGGCAGAAGGTCAAAACGCGCACCAATTGATTGCAAAATTAAAGGGTATTGATTGCCGTGGTCGCGGTACCAGTTGTCCCGACCAATTATCTAAGGCCTTGTCACAAGCCATTGGTAAATAACACCAAAACATTTAGTTCATCGTAAGATGAAACAATGGACAGTCAAGATTTTGTTGTCGATTTATTTCGTCAATATTTAACTGGCGCGGATTTTGTTGTGAAAAACAACGCCAATACGGGGCGTTCGGTCGGTGGATTGAATTTACATCTGCGTGAAAGTGTGACCCGCGAATATTGTTTGACCAAAGTTTATCCGCGGGAAATTGCCGCTGCACACCGTGCGGGAATTTTACATTTGCACGACCTTGGTTTCTTTGGTGCGTATTGTGTGGGTTGGGATTTACGTCAATTATTGGTGTTGGGATTTACTGGTGTTACGGGTAAAGTTGCGGCTAAACCCGCCACGACGTTGCGCGAAGCTTTGAACCAAATTGTCAACGCGACTTTTACCTTGCAGGGCGAAACTGCGGGCGCGCAAGCATGGTCTTCGTTTGATTCTTATTTGGCGCCGTTTGTTCGCCATGACCAATTGTCAGATGCGGACTTGCAAACTTGCTTACGTGAATTTGTGTTTAATTTGAATGTGGCAACGCGTAGCGGTTTTCAATGTCCGTTCTCTAATTTGACTTTAGATGTGCGTTGTCCGACAACTTTGCGTGATATGCCCGTGGTAATCGGTGGCGAAATGCAGGATACAACTTACGGGGAATATCAGCCCGAAATTGAACGTTTGGATTTGGCGTTTTGCCAAGTTATGCTGGCGGGGGACGGTCAAGGTCGCGTGTTCACTTTTCCCATTCCAACCATTAACATTACGCGTGATACCAATTGGGACAGTCCAGTCATGGACCAAATTATGGCAATGACAGCCAAGTATGGCATTCCGTATTTTGCTAACTACGTTAATGCGGATTTGAATCCGGAAGATGCGGTTTCTATGTGTTGTCGTTTACGTTTGGACGTCCGTGAACTGCGTAAACGCGGTGGCGGTTTGTTTGGCTCTAATCCTTTAACAGGTAGCATCGGTGTAGTCACAATCAACTTACCACGCCTTGGCTATCAAAGTCGAAACGAAGCCGATTTTTTTACCCGACTGGAACGAGTAGTTGATTTGGCACGTGACAGTTTGGAAATTAAACGACGATTGGTGGAACAACAAACTGAAAACGGGTTGTATCCATATTGTGCCTTTTATTTGCAAGGGGTAAAGCAACGTACGGGCGGTTATTGGAGTAATCATTTTAGCACGATTGGTATCGTAGGTATGCAGGAATGTTTATTAAATTTAATGGGTGTCGGTTTGGACGATGTCCGCGGTCAACAATTTGCGATTAAGGTTATGCATTACTTACGGGATAAATTGCGTGTTTATCAACAAACCACTGGTCATGTTTATAATTTGGAAGCTACGCCTGCGGAAACCGTCGCCAGTCGTTTTGCCATTCTTGACCGTCAAGCCTATCCTGATATTATTACGGCAGGTACGTCCCAAAGTCCTTATTATACTAACAGTACACAGTTGCCAGTTGGTTATACCGATGACATTTATGCCATGATTAACTTACAAGACGAATTGCAAAGTTTATACACTGGCGGAACTGTGGTGCATTTATATACTGGCGAAAAACTTAATGATATACAGGCAGTTAAAACTTTGATTCGTAAAATTTTTACACGTTACCGCTTGCCGTATCTTTCGGTTACACCGACTTTTTCCATTTGTCCTGTGCATGGTTATTTATCGGGCGAACATTGGCATTGCCCAATTTGTCATGCACAAGCCGAAGTATGGAGTAGAGTGGTCGGCTTTCTGCGTCCAGTACAAAACTACCACGCTGGCAAACGCCAAGAATATTTAGAGCGCAAAAAGTATCGTTTGTTAAGGACAGAACCGTCGTGAAAATAAAACTTGCAGGGTATCAAAAATTATCGTTGATTGATTACCCAGGTAAAATGGCGGCGGTGTTGTTTTTGGCAGGGTGTAATATGCGTTGTCATTATTGTCATAACCACCAAATATTGGATACGCGTGCTAATCAATTATCATTTGTCGAAATTTTGGCGGATTTGCGCAGCCGTATTGGTTGGTTAGATGCGGTGGTGGTTACAGGCGGAGAACCAACTGTGTCGCCAGTATTGATTCCTTTGTTACAGACATTGCGTAAATTAGGACTGTTAATTAAATTGGATACCAACGGTACGCGACCTATGATTGTGCGCCAAGTGGTAACAATGGGGCTGGTGGACTATGTGGCGTTAGACATAAAAGCTACGCGGGCAAAGCATGTGGCAATAACAGGCGTTCCCATTGACCAAGTTTTACAAACCGCGGAGTTTTTGAAATCGCAACACTGCGTGTCCTACATGTTTCGCACTACGGTCAGTCCGCTTTTGACCGCCAGTGACTTAATAGAAATGGGAAAAACAATTGTTAATGGTGCTACAATTTGGCAAATACAGCAATGTCGTACGGCTGGGGCGTATTCGGGTGCGGAAATCCAAAAAATAGCACACTTAGTAAAACCCTATGCTCTACATGTGGTGGCTAGTGGTGTATAACAAATACTATATATTGTATAAAATATCTGTTTTGAGTGTTTTTTGAAAAGTGATATAATAACAATATATGGCAAACGAAAAACAGAGTTATACTGCTGGAAATTTGACACTTTTGAAAGGACTTGATGCGGTGCGTAAGCGCCCAGGTATGTACATCGGTACAACAGGTTCCAAAGGTATGCACCATTTGCTGTGGGAAATTGTTGATAATGGTATTGATGAAATCGCTAACGGCTTTGGTAATAAATTATTGGTTATGATTCATCCGGATAATTCGGTCACGGTCGAAGATGATGGTCGTGGTATTCCGGTTGATATTCACCATGAACTTAAAATCTCGGGTGTTGAAATGGTTTACACCGAATTACACGCGGGTGGTAAATTCGATAATAACAATTATAGTTTCTCGGGTGGTTTGCACGGTGTTGGTGCTTCGGTTGTTAATGCGCTTTCCAATTATTGCGAAGTTACAGTATACAAAGATGGTAAAGAACACTATGTGCGTTTTTCGCCACATATGGATCCGCATGATGGACAAATGCATTGGGGTGTGGCCGACGAACCATTAAAAGTCGTGGGACGCACTTTGAAAAAAGGTACGCGCGTTCATTTCTTACCTGATGAAGAAATGTTTAATCATGCTAAATTTGATTACAAGATTATTTCGCAACGTTTGGAGGAATTGGCTTTCTTGAATAAAGGTGCGGAAATCACTTTGATTGATGAACGTATCCAACCTGACGATGCCGAATTTTCACGCGAATGTGTTTATAAGTTCGACGGTGGTGTCGCGGACTTTGTTACTTATTTGAACGAAGGTAAAAACACTTTGTATAAAGCGCCGTTTGTGATTGCGGGACAAACCGACAAAATGCCGATTACTTTTGCAATTCAGCATACAGACGGTTTCGTTGAAAGTATTTTCTCGTATGTTAATAATATTCCGACTTCGGAAGGTGGTACTCACGAAACTGGCTTCAAAAGTGCGATTACCCGTGCTTTTAACCAATTGGGTAAACAGTTCGGCTTGTTCAAAGAAAAAGACAATGCTTTGCAAGGTGAAGACTATCGTGAAGGTATGACCGCCGTGTTGTCGATTAAAATGCAAGAAGTTCAATTTGAAGGTCAGACCAAAACTAAATTGGGAAACCCCGAAGCTAAAATTGCGGTCGAAACATTTACTTATAACAGTTTATTGGAATACTTCAAAGATGCGGACAAATCCGCCGAAAAGAAATCTTTGTTGGAAATTATCATTAACAAAGCCAAGGCTGCCGCGCGTGTACGTGAAGCTGCGCGTAAAGCCAAGGATATTGCGCGCAGTAAAAACAGCATTGACGGCAGTGTCTTGATTGGTAAATTGGCCAGTTGCAGCGGTCGCCGTCCAGAAATGAACGAAATTTTTATTGTTGAGGGGGATAGTGCGGGCGGTACTGCTAAGCAAGGTCGTGACCGCAGTATTCAAGCCATTTTGCCGTTACGTGGTAAACCTTTGAATGCGGAAAAGAAACGTATCGACCAAGTTTTGGAAAACGAAGAGTTCCGTACTTTGATTGGTGCCTTGGGAACAGGTATTGGTGAAGATTTTAACATTGACAACTTGCGTTACCACAAAGTTATCATTTTGGCCGATGCTGACCAAGACGGTGGTCACATTCGTTCCATTTTGTTAACCTTCTTCTTCCGTTATATGAAAGACTTAATTGCGCAAGGTCATGTTTATACAGGTATGCCACCGCTGTTTAAAGTGTACAAAAAAGATTACAGTCATTATTGCTTTGACGACAATGAATTAAAAGAAGTTACTAAGAAAGTCAAGGGCGCCAGTGTACAACGTTACAAAGGTTTGGGTGAAATGAATGCTGAACAATTGTGGGAAACCACCATGAACCCGAAAACCCGTAAATTGTGCCGTATTACTTTGGACGATGCCGCCGAAGCTGAACGTTTGATTACCACTTTGATGGGCGACGATATTGAAAGTCGTCGTAACTACATCAGTAAATATGCGAACTTTAATAAACAAGATGATACCGCCACAAAAGCGGTTAAGAGTAAATTAGGAGGTGCCAATGAGTGAGTTTGATGATTTGATTGATGACGAAAATTCCGTCAGTTTTGATGAACCAATCAATGCTGAAAATCAACCAGTTGCAGAAAATGCGGTTGCCGAACCTGTCGTCGAAAATAATGCGTCCTCGGAAGAAACTTCGGTCGCGGAAGATGAAAACCAAACCACAACTGATGTCGAAGAAGTAATCGAGGAAGCACCAGTCAACGAGCCAGTGGCAGAGGTTGAAGCATCAACGGCTTCTGTCTCGGAAGATGAGTCGGACGAAGTTGAGGTTGCCGAAGCGGTTGTTGATGAACCTGTTGCGGAAGAATTGCCTGTCGAACAAACCGCCGAACCAATTACCGAGCAAACTGTTGAAGTGACACCTGTTGCGGAGACACCTGCGGAAAGTACACCCGTAGTGGACGAACCAGCAGTTGAACCAGTTGAAAGTGAAGCGGTTGCACAACCCGTGGTTACGGAAACCACAACTGTACAGGCATCAGAATCAGTCGATGAACCCGAAGTAACCGTTGATGAAAACACGGCTTTAACTTTGGACGAAGTACCACAAGAGGTTAGTCAGGTGGTAGAAACTGCCAGTCATGCCCATATTGCTAATATTGATTCCGTCGTGGCGATGTCGGAAAAAGATTTGAAAGACGAAGCCGAGGCTGCCCGTCAAGCCGCAATCATGAAACCAATCTTGGAACGTGAAGCCCGCCGTCAAAAATTATTAGCGGAAAAGGAAAGTCGTAAGACCGAAATTCTTGATACCGAAAATACTACAGATAGTGGCGATGATAAATCCAATGATACCAATTCAGTAAACAACAGTGATAACGGCGATGGTGGCGAAGGTACAGACGGCATTATTGAAAAATCTGTTGCGACCATTATGCACGAAAGTATGATTCCGTATAGTGAATTTGTTATTTTGGATCGTGCGTTACCGCGTGTCGAAGATGGTTTGAAACCTGTTCAACGTCGTATTTTGTACGCGATGAATGATATGGGCTTGATGCCAGATAAACCATTCCGTAAGTCCGCAGCCATCGTTGGTGAATGTTTGGGTAAATACCACCCGCATGGCGATACTTCGGTTTATGACGCGATGGTGCGTTTGGCGCAACCATTCAGTATGAATATGCCGTTGATTTCTGGTCAAGGTAACTTCGGTTCGGACGATGGCGACCCTGCGGCTGCAATGCGTTATACAGAAGCTAAATTAGCGCCATTGGCGTTGGAAATGTTGCGCGATATTGATAAAGATACCGTGACATATTCGTTGACTTACGATGACCGTAACACCGAACCTGATACTTTACCAGCGCGTTTCCCGAATTTGTTGACCAATGGTACCAGCGGTATTGCGGTTGGTTTGGCGACCAACATTCCGCCACACAACTTGGGTGAATTGATTGATGCGCACGTGGCTTTTATTGATAACCCGAAAATTACTTTGAAACAAGTTTTGAAAATTATTAAAGGTCCAGATTTCCCAACCGCAGGTTGGATTGTGGCTGATGATAACATGATACAAGCTTACGAAACTGGACGCGGTAAAGTTGTTATGTCGGGTAAAGTCCACATCGAAGTGGAAGGCGACAAACGCAATATTGTGATTACTGAATTGCCTTACCAAGTCAACAAAGTTCAACTGCAAAAAAACATTGCGGACTTACGCGAAAATAAAAAAGGTGATTTACAAAATATTACCGAAATCCGCGATGAATCTGATCGCAATGGTATGCGTATTTTGATTAAATTGCGCAAGGATACCGACCCATACAAAATTGTCGAACAGTTGTATAAATATACGCAATTGCGTTGCAATTTCAACTACAATATGGTGGCGATTGCGGAAGGCAAACCGCGCCAAATGGGTCTGTTGCAAATTATTGAATACTATGTCAACTATCAACGTCAGGTTATTTACAAACGTTCGGTCTTTGAACTGGATCAGGCCAAGGAACGTGCGCACATTTTGGAAGGATTGTTGGTCGCGGTTAAAAACATTGACGAAGTAATTAAAATTATTAAAACCAGTAAACACACCAGTGAAGCTCGTGACCGCTTGCAAAAACGTTTCAGTCTAACCGAACGCCAAGCCCAAGCTATTTTGGATTTACGTTTGGCACGTTTGACCAATTTAGAAGTTTTGAAATTGGAACAAGAATTGAAAGAGTTGAAAGAGTTGATTGAACGTTTGACCGCGATTATTGGCAGCAAGAAATTACAATTTGAGGTCGTTAAGACCGAATTATTGGCAATTAAAAAACGCTTCAAAGTTGACCGCCGTACACGTGTGGTCAGCAAGTTGGAAGACGTATTGGTTACTGCTGATGATGACGAAATGCCAGTTGAAGATATTGTTTTGACTATTACGTCGGCGGGCAATATCCAACGTGTTACCAAAAAACACTTTAACATGAGTAATACTGCGGCGACCGACGGCATGCGCGAACAAGATGTTCATACTGTTGCTGTGTTAACGCAAACCGATAAATTGTTGCATATTTTTACCAACTTGGGTAAGTGCTACAAATTGTTCGGTGGCGATGTGCCAGAATGTCGTTTGAAAGATAAAGGCGTTGCGTTAAAGACTTTGTTCCCGACTGTGTTACCGCAAGAATATCCAGTTGCAATTTATCCAGCCAATGCCGACGCTTTACCGGAATATGACTTAGTCTGGTTGTCTAAAACCGGTATGATTAAGCGTTCTAAATTTAACGATGCTTGTTCGGTCATTAAATCTGTGTTTGACGTTTACAAAATTCGTGAAGACCGTAAAGACGAAATTTTGGCGGTACAACGTTTACCTAAGAACCGTACACTTTTAATGGTTACCAATGTGGGTAACGTTTTGAACGCGGCGACGGGCGATGTACCTGTTCAAGGTCGTATTGCTTCTGGTGTTAAAGGTATGCAAATGGACGACACCGCGTGGTTGGCGGGTATATCTACCGCGGAAAACAGCGGTTACACGGTCATTGTAACAAACATGGGTAACGCCAAAAAAGTTGCGATGAAAGATATTGATAAAATGGTTCGTTACCGTAAAGGTTTGGCGATTGCTAGCGGTATGGCGAAAGGCGAAGAAGTTTTGTTTGCTACCTTTGCGCGTCCAAATGATGATTTAGTGGTCAAAACCGAAGATGGTGAAATGTTGGCACGCAGTGTTGACAAATTGCCGACCGCTAATCGTGTCGGTAAGATGAAAAACATCTTTGGCAAAAAGCATTTAGTTAAAGCTTGGTTGCATCGTACTGATTTTGCGACACCAGAGTATTAAGACTGCGCGCAATTAAATTAGCACAATCACGAATTACCATGTCGATTTCTTTGGGAACGACATGGTAAATTTTGTTTTGGGGTGAAGTCATGATAGTACAAACTGGCACGCCAATGGCCAACACGGGTACGCCAAGTAGTTTGCGGTTGATGGTTTGGTTATCGCGCCCAATACCGCTGCCAGGGGTAATACCACTGGTGCAAATTTGATAATTAGTGCCAATGCGACTGGGTGACGCGCTGACCAAACTGTCAATCACTATCACGGCAGTGGGGTGTACCAATTTGGCAATAGCTAAAATGGCTTGCACCGAGTTGATGCCTGTTACGCCGAATACACATGGTTCAAAAGTGACAATGTGCTCGTTGGTCTTGATATTTGTTAAAACGCGCGGACCCAAACTGTCGGCAATGAATTTGTCGTTACCTAAACCGACCACCAAAATTTTGTCGCGGTTGGTCAGTAAAGGACGCAAAGTATGATGTAGGGCGTTAACGATGTAACGTGGCTTGGCGCGGGTAGTGTCTAAATTCGCATAAACGCCCGTTGGCTTCCCGATAGCGCGTGCGGCAGATGCGGTCGTAATTTTGGTCGTTTGAATGGTAATGCCGTTTTGGTGGATTGTGTTGACCGTTAAACCTGTGGTTTTGTGTGGTGTACGGCGTAAAATTTCGCAAGCCAAATCCGTAATTGTATGCATGTTTTAATTATGGACAAGTGCGGCGCAAAACTACTTTCAGAAAAAAGACTTGCAAAATAATAATTATCCGTGTATAATAACCCCTATATGGCAAACATTAAAAGTGCAATCAAAAGAATCAGTGTGACGAAAACAAAAAATATTCAAAATCGTCCAGTCAAAACACAAATTTCAAATGAAATTAAAAAATTCAAAGCTGCTTTGGCCGCTAATGAATTAAAACATGCCGAATCACAATTGAACGTGGTTTTCTCGGTTTTGGATGCGGCTGCTGTTGACAATGTTATTCATAAAAACAAAGCCAACCGCCAAAAAGCAAAATTGTCGGCTGAATTAAGCAAAGCACAAAACCAGAAAACCAAAAAGAGTGCGTAATTAAATTTGCGGTTAAACAAAAAAATGCAAGGGTAACCTTGCATTTTTTTATGTTGTTATTATTTGGTTTCTGGGGTGGTTGGTTCAACTTTTTTTCCGTCAATATAAACGCGCTTTTCGTTAATGGCAATCTTTTTCAAAATCGCATCTTCTAATGAAATACCTAACATTTCGGATAATCCTAACACGTAAATCGCCACGTCCGCCAATTCTAAACTGATGGCTTCATTGCCTTGTTTTTTATACCAAGCGTCATAGGCTTCGGCGACTTCACCGTAAATGTAACAAAACTCTTGGTGAATATTGGTTAAGTTGAATTTTTTGTTGACTTTGTTTTGATAAATTTTCTTTTGTAATTCGTCTAAACTAACCATAATTTTTTCCTTTTGTTAAATTATTTTTTTGCGACAAATTTTCCAAAGAACGCGCGCATTTTGTTTTTGCCTTTAATGGCAATGGTATGCGTGGAATTATTATTTTTATTGCTGATACGGTATAATTCTTCAGCGATTACTTCTGGAGCAGTGCCAGTTTGTTCTTGGTATTCCAAACGACCAATATCATTGCTGATACGATAGCGGTATGCTTTGTTGGTGGAATCCTGTTTAATACGGTTTTCGGTGAAATTGGTTTTGCAAGTCGACAAAGCCACGGTCACAACGTCAATTTTTAATGGTTCAATTTCTTTGCGCAAAGAAGTGCTGAAAGTTTCCATGGCTTTTTTGCTGGCGCAATAAATACTGTTAAACGCTGGAGCGCTGTTTGCCATTAAGCAAGAAATATTGATAATTTTGCCTTTGCGGTGTTCACGCATAAACGGGATAACCGCTTGGCAAGCACTGACCACGCCCAAAAAGTTGGTATTCATAACTTTAACAATGTCGGTGGTCAATAATTCTTCCACCGCACCAGACAAGCCAATTCCCGCGTTGTTAATTAAAACGTCGATTTGACCTTCCTTGTTATAAACTTTGCGGATTGATTCTTTGATTGAATCAGGATTGGAAACATCGGTTTCGATAAAGTTGATGTTGTCGTCGTTGCCTTTTTCGCGTGACAAATTGTATACAATGTCCGCATACAAAGAGAAGCAGTGCGCCGCCGCCAAACCAATTCCCGAAGATGCCCCCGTAATGACAACTACGCGTTTGTGCCAAGTCGACGGATCTGCTAAAGCCGTAGTCACATTGTCCAACGGTTTATTGTTGCTGTCGGTTTGTTCGGAATCTAAACGCTTTTCTAAAACACTCAAAGCATCGTCCAAATCTAACGGTTCGTCTGGAGTAATACGAAAATCGTCTTGACTTAAATTGAATTTTTTGTTTTTCATATTAGCCTTAGTATACTACTTTTAAACCCTTTTCTCAACATGTTTTTGAAAAATTCTTATTTTTTTTAACCGCGCGCCACGGCAATGTTATTCAGTGTGTAAGAAAAGAATAGCGTCAATCATTGTGCTGTCTGTAATCATTGCCGCAGGCGCTCTTTTTACTGCTGTCTATGATGTACTATATAGATATAATACTACTAATACTACTATCCTTAATGCTGCTACGGTAGATAAGACGGGGAAGAGGTATTGGGAAGTACTCGGTGAAGTATACAACGGAAATGAAACGACAACGTTCAATTTTGATAATGGCACATATATGGTAATGTTTGGTGGACAGGGATATGGTAATGTGCATGGCACAGGTGCAAGATGTATTGCCTTTTACAAAGGTAACAGTATGACAGTAACAATTGGTGTTCCTGGTGGTAAAGGTGGTGTTAGTGATGGTAGTAAGGATGGTGGTGGGTATACCGCCGTGCAAAGTAATTTTGCGTTACCCGTTGGTACTAACAGCGGTACGGCGATTGCAGCAGGGGCAGGTGGTGGAAGTTCGGGACCAAATAATAGTTATCCAGAAGCAGCTATAATAATGATGGATGGGACGTTTAAGGGATGGGAAGCGGAATATTGGAATACTACTGGCTACCTTATTGAAAGATATACTGGGGTAGTTGGCATGAATATGTCAGGGCATGGAAAACCTGCTACTTGGTTGCACGATGGGTATAACTCTGGTTACGGTGGCGCAGGAAGTACGACGCCAGCACGAGATGGGATTAATGGAGGTGCAGGTGGTGGAGGTGGCTACTATGCGGGCGGCGGTAGTTATTATAATTCGGGATGCGGTGCCGGCGGCAGTTGCAGTCCGAACTGTTATCCGATTAGTAGTAGCGATATACAGAATGGACCAGTTTTTACGAGTGGTGAACATGCGGGATATCGTTTTCGTGGTAATGCACTAAATGGGGCAGTGTATTGGTGGCGTTTAGACCCAGATGGCATGCCGACTTCGGACCATGCTGTTGTGTATGGAAATACTGTTAAAATTAGTGGAAGTGGTTCTCGCTATACGCCAAAAAGTGCATTGAATGGTATAGATCCAGCGCTAGCAAGTTACGACTGTGGGATTCGTGTTGGCTGGGTGT
>JAZLKE010000011.1:0-6507 GCA_045597505.1 Clostridia bacterium
AAAACAGGAGGAAACCGATGTTAGCGAATTTTAACCGTTATGATTTAATTTTACAGGCGCGTAAAAGTAAGAAGTTTCGCGAACTGGACGATAAAGTCCGTGTGATGGCTTTCGAATTAGGTAAAAAAAATCCCGACTACGATAAGTCGGAATATTTGAAACTAAAAATGCAACGCGACCAGCAATTAACCGATTTTATTAAAAGTTTGGAACCCACTACTCAGGTTAAACCTTTTGACCGCACTGTTTATCAAAAGATTGACCCGAAGACTACACAAAAAATTGATATTTATTTAAGCAAATTTCCCAATAATAAATATAAAAATTTAATTATTACTGGCGCAACTGGTACAGGCAAAACGTATTGTGCCAAATTGATTCAACACGAATTAACACAAAAAGGCTTCAACGTTCAAATGACCAGCACCTTTAATTTAGTTAAACGTATGAAAGATTATTTATTCGGACAAGATGGCGATGTGCCTGCCGATTTTTTCAACAGTGACCTGTTAATTATTGACGACCTTGGCACCGAACCAACGATTAAAAACAGTGATGAATTATTATTAACTGTGATTAACGAACGATACAGCAGCAACCGCCCTTTCATTGTAACAACAAATCTTTCCAAAGACCAAATTGCAACACGTTATGACGACCGCATCTTTGGACGCATTTATGACAAAACTAAGTCAGCAATTTTAATCTTTAACGGGAAAGACCTCCGCATAGAGTAAACGCATGTGTTAAAGCCACAGCCAAAGCATCGGCGGCGTCGTCGGGCTTGATTTTTTGTTCTTGATTTAAGATGCGACCGACTGCGGCTTGCATATCTTTTTTCTTAGCTTTACAACCACCCGTAATTGCAATTTTAATTTGGTTGGGTTTATAGTTAAAAATTTGTCCGTGATAATATGTCGCACGCATCAAAGCAATACCACGTGCGGCCGCAACTTTCAAACCAGTTGTAACGTTAGCAGCAAAAAACAATTCCTCGATAGCAATTTCATCAGGTTTATATTCTTCAAACAAGCGCGCTAAATCTTCGTTGATTTGACACAAACGGCGACCAAACTCTTGTTCTTTATCCGTTTCAATCGCACCATAATCAACCAAACTGATTTCTTCGCCAGTTAATTTAATTACACCCCAGCCCATAATTCCGAAGCCAGGGTCAATTCCCATAATAATTTTATTCGGCATTGTGATAGACCGCTTGTACATCGTCGCTGCTTTCCAAGTTGTCAATCAATTTTTCAAAAGCCGCGGCTTTATCTTCTGGAACAGCCACAGTCGACAATGGAACCCAAGCGACTTCCGCACTTTCTGTTTTGATTTGATTTTGTTCCAAAACGTCCAAAACCAAGTTGAAGTTTTCAGGTTTAACCGTGATTGTCACGATACCATCTTCGGTCGACATATCTTCAATTGGACTTTCAATCAAAACTTCCAACAAACTATCTTCGGTTTGGTCAGCAACCGTAATCACACCTAAGCGATTAAACAAGAACGAAACTGAACCAGAAACGCCCAAAGCACCGCCCGATTTATCAAAATACGAACGCACATCGCCCGCTGTACGGTTTTTATTATTGGTCAACGCTTCTACGATAACCGCAATTCCTGCTGGACCATAGCCTTCATAGACCATAGCATCATAATTGCTTGCATCGCCGTCGCCTAAACCTTTGGCAATCGCACGTTTAATGTTGTCGTTTGGCATGTTATTGCTCTTTGCTTTGGCGATAACTTCCTTTAATTTACTGTTATGTTCAGGGTCACCACTGCCGCCCATTTTGACCGCAACAATAATTTCTTTACCCAATTTAGTGTAAATGTTACTGCGTTCTGCGTCAGCAATTCCTTTCTTACGATGAATCTTACTCCATTTATTATGTCCGCTCATGAATATGATTATAGCACATGATTATTCCGCCTGCAACTGCTACGTTTAAGGATTCACAACCAGGTTCCATAGGAATCGTCATGACTTGATGCGGTTTATTATAGAAAATGGGATTAACGCCCTGTCCTTCATTACCAAGCACAATTCCATAGTTTTTTGTTGGTAACGGCTTAGGAGCTTCTCCACCCAGATCCGCCAAACAATAAAGCGCATCATTTGGTAAATGGTCGTAATCGGTATCAATAATATTAACACGCAAAGCCATACCACTGCTAGCACGGATAACTTTCGGAGAATATGGGTCAACACAATCAATGGTATAAACGGTATGATAACCAAAGGCCAACGCCGTACGCAAAATAGTACCCATATTACCCGGGTCTTGAACGCGGTCCAGAACTAAAAACGGCGTGGTCGGTTCAGTCGGTCGAGGAATTCGTGCCACAGCCACACGACCGTGGTAGTTTTCCAAATTTTTCAAACTATCTTCGGAGAAAATTTTAACAACTAAATCTTGATGATCTTCAATGATTTTTTCGCCCTCAAGAATACACAAAGAAAACTCCTGACGATATTTTTTCGCCAGAAGTTTTCGTAAAATTTTTGGAGTTATTTCCATCATTATGCCAATGCTTTCTTGGCGATATCCACCAAAGCAGTAAATGCAGCAGCATCATTGATTGCCATTTCAGACAACATTTTGCGGTTGATGTTAACATTGGCTTTTTTCAAACCGTCCATCAAGCGACTGTATGTAATATCATTTTGGCGTGCGGCAGCATTGATACGCGCAATCCACAATTTACGGAAATCACGTTTTTTCAAACGGCGGCCAACATAGGCGTATTGACCAGATTTCATCACTTGTTCACGGGCTACACGATACAATTCAGATTTAGTTCCGCGATAACCTTTTGCAAGGCGTAAGGTTTTACGACGCTTTTTCAAAGCGTTAACACTGCGTTTAATTCTCATTTTTGAATTAACCTCCTAATCGTTTTTTCGTTCGCGCTATCAACGGTAGCACCGTGACGCAATTTGCGTTTGCGTTCGCGAGTTTTTCTGTTTAAGATGTGGTTTTTGTTTTTCATGGTACGTTTAATGTCGTTTTTGCGTGCATTAAATCTTTTTTTTGCACCACTATGCGTTTTCATCTTGGGCATAATTCATTCTCTCCTTTATTTCTTTTTCTTTGGGGCTAACATAGCCATAATATTGATGTTACGTCCCGGGACACCAGATTTTGCAACTGGTGTTTCGATGTCGGCAATGTCTAACATTCTTTCAGCAAATTGTGACACCACAGCAACACCCTTGTCAGCTAATTGTGTTTTTCGTCCACGAAGTCGGTTGATACAAACTTTTACTTTGTCGCCGTCCATAATACATTCACGAGCTTTATTTAGTTTGAACGCGATTTCGTTTTCTTGAATACCAATCGATAATTGAACCTCTTTAATATCGACCATATTTTTACGTTGTTCTTTACGTTGTGTTTTTTCTTTTTTGATTTGTTCGTAACGGAACTTTGAATAGTCGATAATCTTTGCAACTGGTGGTTTTGAAGTTTCAGTAATTAAAACCAAATCCATTCCTGCTTCATCGGCCAATTTCAATGCCTGCGCCAAAGTGATGATTCCAATCATTTCATTGTTCACCCCGATGACCCTTAATTCTGGACAAGAAATTTCGCTGTTAATCTTTAATTCCTTAAAAATGTTAAATTACCTCCTTATAATGAAAAAAGAAGGGGTAATAACCACTTCTTAATACATTCCACAAAAAATTTTGGGGGTAATTTTTTGTTCGACCTTTTCGCACAGATAACTGGCAAGTAAGGTGAGAAATGGTTATTTCTTCTTTTTTTCAATTATGATTATATCATATCATAATCAAATGTCAATAGTCAAATGAAATTTTATTGTAGATTTGCCAAACGTTTGTCAGTGGATTCTTTATGGCTCGCTAGTAATTTATAGTACTACTACTCACTGGTTTAGTCAACTAAATAATGACAATGTCATATAATTTTTAAGATATTTTTCTTGTGTATTCCACCCCACAGTTCCTGTCTACGCTCGAACGGGGTTAGCAGCACGGAACGGCCGTTCCGGACGAACCGCAACGCTGCGGACGGTGTGTTGTTCGAACGTTTAAGGTATTCGGCCATTTGCTCTTGCAAATCGGTCAAGGTATGAAATCGCATACTGTTATAGAATCGCTTTTGGTCATTCCGGTGGCTGCGCTCCACCTTCCCGTTATGTCTGGGTGTATACGCCTGGATAAGTTTGTGTTCAATTTTTAATTTGGCGCATAGCGTATCGAAGGCATGAGTCATTGCTTCCCTGTTTTTGGACCGCACCGGGGTGAACTCTCGGCCATTATCCGTTTGGATAATTTTCGGCCGGTAGCGAAAATACAGGATTGCCCGTTTGACAAAGTCAACCGTGGCTCTTGCGGAAATTTCGTTGTAGGCATAGATGAACCGCTCCCGGCTGGCTTCATCTATCATCGTGTACTGGTAATATTTATCCTTGTACGCTCGGCCAATACGACAATCGCTTGGAACAAACTTCACGTCCATTTGCCACTTCTCTCCTAGTTGCTGCGGTGTGTCGTATGGTTTAGGGACATACACTTCCTTGGTGTCCCGGTCATAGAATCCACCCTTGTGCAGGAATTTCCACAAGCTTGCAATGTTCCGGGAATAACCGAACTCTACGCGCAATGTGCCGTAAAGCTCATTCAAGCTTATTCCTGGGTTATTGGCCACAACCTGGATTATCGCATTTTGTTCTTTTTCGGTATGCGCATTTGGGTGTATCGAATGCGGCCGGCTAGACTTGTTTTTCAAGCTCTCCGCTGTACCGTCAAACTGTTTCTTCCAGCGCCAGAGTGTTCGCTCCGAACATTCGAATTTAAGCGCCACATAGCCAATCTTGGCGCCATTAGTTAGCATTTGCAGCGCCTTATATTTTTGGGCGTTGCTGTATTTTATGAAACTCATATTTATCCCCTTTTCGGGGTTATTTTACACTTTTTGGGTATCAAGTTTCAAGAATACACAAGAAAAAATTTTTTGAAATATGCGAATACGGCGCCACGGGCTCTTGGCTGTGAATTTTTGTATGTCGTAAAGTGATTTTTCGTGGAAAATTTCCGTCAATTCTAGGCATAAAAGACGGCTTAAAAAGCGTATAGACATCTATACACTATTTTGGCCAGTTTCGAAATGCTAAAATTTTTCACTGTTTTCTTTATGTTCTTTTGCTTCTTCTATTTTTTCTATTAGTTTCCCATTAGTGACATTCCACCAAATCAGATATATAATTGCTGAAACATTTGAAACAACCACAACAAAACAAATAAGTATTCTTATTGGAAAAATGTTAGACATTATCCACAAAACACAAAAACCAATATCAAACCCTATTAGAGCCACAATCCACAATACCGTCGCCCTTACAATCAGTTTTTTCTCATCACTCATGTTTGTTCTCTCTTTCCTGTTTATATGGTTTATAGACTAGACGATTTTTGGCCGGTTTAGTTGTATCACTTTCGGTATCGGTTTTATTCTCTTTTTTTGGCTCATTAAATGTATAAGCTTCATCAATCAAAACCACACCTTCATTATGAATATAAGTCGCATCTTCACCATGGTTAAGCATTTTTTCTCTTAGCAATCTTTCATACACTTCCTGCACTTTATTATACAAAGCTGGCCGAATAATAATTACTGCAAATATCGGTGTATACAAAACCAAGCAAACAATAGCCAACCACTGCATATTTGTTTGAGTTATTAACTCAACAGTAATAAAAATGAGAATTGCTAAATGTGCAACAAATCCGACTACATCAAGCGCTAAATATTTTTTACTTGCACTTATCTGGAGTTTTAGAACATGTTTCACCATGCTTTTCTTTTTTAACTCATGGACAAAATCCACTACAAAAGCTATCATTCCAATCATATTCATAACTAGCATCACCCACGCCAATATCATATTGTTCATTTCTTTTCTCCTTTATTTTCTTTTGTGTTTTCTTCACTCCCACTCAAAATTGTGCAAAACAAACCATAAACCAAACCAAAACCCAATCCAACACAACCCACAGAAAACTCTTCTACTTCCATTTTTATTAAAAATGACATTACCAGGATTGCACACAACCAATAAGCTATTGAACCTATAATTGCTAATATCGTTTTATTTTTCATTCTTCATTCTCCTTTAAGAAGTAATCAATATCGACATTACACGCTTTGGCTATTTTAGACAAGTTCTCCAACTTTGGTCTTCGTTTGCCTTGTTCGTATTGCTGGTATTGACTTCGCGACATTCCGGTCTTTTCTGCAATTTCATTTTGAGACATACCGGCAGCAATCCTAGCACTTTTAATTTTTTCTTTCACTGTATTTAATATACAGTATGACAGCAAATGCTGTCAATGAAAATAAACAAATATGTATAGATGTCTATACAACTATCGGCTATTTTGGTCGCTGTCTTTTCGTTTTGGTTTAGCAGCTACTGGTTGTTGGTTATTGGTTTTTTCTTGTGTGCTTACTTGTCGGGTTACTGTTCGCTGTTCTC
>JAZLKE010000012.1:0-23671 GCA_045597505.1 Clostridia bacterium
GTGGAGATATTGCGGTTTATTGTGAGCGTCCTGAACCAGTGTGGCTAAATGAACGAATTGAAGATAGTAATAATGGTTACTCATGGAAGGGAACATGGATGGGAAACAATGAACGTCTATTGGTTACATGGAATTACGTACAGTAAAGGAGTAAAATAATTATGAAAGAAAATGAATTTCGAAATTTTTTAATCAGTAAAAGATATACGGAAAAGTCGGTAATTTCGCGAATGGCAAAAGCTCAAAAAGCCGAAAAAATTTTAGGCAAATCTTACGATGAAATCGTTATCGATGATGATAAAATGTTTTCAGCTCTAAATGAATTGCAAAAGCACGAGGATCCTAAACATAATCAAATGCAAAATACATTGCGTTCTTATTATGAATTTGTGAATCATAAAGTTTTTCCCAAAAAGAATGAATAGAATATGCGTTGTATTATAAATAAATTAAATTTTAACAAATAAAAAATATTTTGGCAGTTAAACGTGTGCTTGTCTATATATACAAGCACAAAAAAGTGCGTGCTTGTAAACAAGCGCACGCACTTTTTCTTTTAATATTCCGCAGGTTTTAATTATCCGCGAGTATTGGTTCGGGCTTTTTGTTGGTTTGTAAATAATTATTCTGCGTCGTTTTCAACTGGTGCCAAGTTGGTGTTGCCCATGTTGGCTTTGACCTGCGTCAAAATTTCTTCTTTGATTTTCGGGTCGCTGTCCAACCATGCTTTGGTGGCTTCTTTACCTTGTGCTACGCGTTCGCCTTTGTAAGAGAACCAACTGCCAGATTTTTGAATAATGTCACTGGCAATGGCTAAATCCAAAATGCAACCGTCGTTAGAAATACCTTTACCAAATGTAATTTCAAATTCAGCAATTTTGAACGGAGAAGCCAATTTGTTTTTAACAACTTTAACTTTGGTTTTGTTCGCAATGACTTCGTCGCCTTGTTTGACGCTGCCAATACGGCGGACGTCCAAACGAATTGAGGAGTAGAATTTCAACGCCTTACCGCCTGGGGTAGTTTCTGGATTTTGACCCGGCATCATCAAACCGACTTTTTCGCGCAATTGGTTAATAAAGATTAACGCGGTTTCGGTTTTGTTAATAATTGGGGTTAATTTACGCAAAGCTTGGCTCATTAAACGGGCTTGTAAACCAACGTGGGCGTCGCCGATGTCGCCGTCAATTTCGGCGCGTGGGGTTAAAGCCGCCACACTGTCGACAACGATTAAATCAACACAGCCGGATTCGACCAATTTATGGGCGATGTCCAAACCTTGTTCACCACTGTCGGGTTGGCTGATAATCAAATCTTTGACGTTAACACCCAAGGCTTCCGCGTAAACTGGGTCCAAGGCTTGTTCCGCATCAATATAAGCACAGGTTAAGCCAGCTTTTTGGGCTTCGGCAACCACGTGCAAACAAACCGTAGTTTTACCACTGGATTCAGGTCCGTAAATTTCGGTAATACGACCACGCGGAATTCCACCAATGCCCAAAGCATAGTCCAAAGTCAAACAACCAGTAGAAATGACTTTGACATTACGTACTACGGGACCGTCGCCCATTTTCATGATTGCGCCTTTACCGTAAATTTTTTCGATAGTGGCCAAGGCGGCTTGCAATGCTTTACTTTTTTCTTGTTCTGCCATAATATAGATAGGATATATGAAAATGCGTAATTTTGCAAATAAGTTCTTACTGGTTATTGCGCTGGTGTTAGTACTTGGCTGTCAATTTACGCTGGGTGTGGTACCTGTCAGTTATCATATTTATGCCGCCGAAGAAGCCGAACAGTCCGCAAGTATTACGCAATTAAATGCGCCCAGTTACTTATATGAAAGTTTGAATCCGAATAAACCAAGCGATACAGAAGAAAGTATTTATGAGGCGTTAGGAATTAAAACATACAATAGTTACTTACAAGCTTTATCCGCAACGCAAAAATTAAACGATGTTGTGATTGCTGTTGTGGATAGCGGTTTGGACCAGACACAACCTGTTTTTGCTAACCGCATTTTGTCTGATTATGCGATGGATTTCAGTACAGGGTTACCGACCGCAACCGACAATAAATGGAATGTTGATGAAAACGGACACGGTACGCATGTGGCGGGTATTATTGCGGACACCACATTAAGTAATATTTCAATTTTGCCAATCCGTATCTTTTACGGTACAAATAATGATACAGGCGATTTTTCGTTCGTGAATGCTATTCGTTATTTGTGTGCTTTGAAAAATGGGGAAAATGTAAGTTTGGTCGATAATGATGGCAAAGAAACCAAGGACTACGAAACCCCGCTTTATTACAATCGTGATAAAGTAAAAATTGCCAACATCGTGGCGGTTAATTTAAGCGTGGGTAGTGACGGCTTTAATCCATACGATACAAAAGCAATGGAGGAATTCAAAACTCAAAAGTATGGCTATAACAAAAAACGTGTACATTACATGGGTTACCAAGATGTGATTGACAACCTATTAAAAAACGACATTTTGCCAATCGTGGCAGCGGGTAACCGTTCTGCGACCCAAAGTGCGCAAATCCCGTATTATTCTTTACCTGGGGCGTGTGATGGTGTTTTGACGGTTTCGGCGTATGATAATACGGAAACAAGTTACAAACTTGCGTCCTTTTCGTACTACAATAATAATGTCAGTTTGGCGGCACCCGGAACCGATATTTGGTCGGCGTGTAGTTCAGTTTTGTCCAATAAAACTAAATGGAGCAGTAAACAACCCAAACAAGAAGGCGACTATCTTTATTATGAAGATGAAAAAATTTTGAAAGATGCGGACGGAAATTTTTACCACCGCAGCAGTGGTACCAGTATGGCAACACCTTTTGTTACAGTGTGTTATGCAATGTTGATGAGTGATAGTAGTAAGACCCAAGCGGCGGATTATGGTATTACATATGACCTGAATAATGAAAACGATGCTAAGTTCCAAAACATCGTACATAAGGCTTTGTTATCGGCAGCCGCGACCGACGGTGTGCATACGCAGTCGGGGTACAGTCAAGAAGTGGGTTATGGTACAGTTAATGTCAGTGGCTTTGTGCCGACGGGAGAACCTGCAACAGTGCAACCGATGAACCAAATTACTTACCAATTATTTGTGAATACAACCGCACAAAACGCCAGTTGGGGAGCGGTAGAAACAGGAAATGAGGTGGCAACATCAACTGATTGGTTTATGGCTTGTGTAGTTTTGGCGGCGGCAATCATTTTAATTTGGTTGATAAAAATGTTCAAAGATTATACTGTATCTATATTAAGGAAAAAGGAGAAAACCAATGACGACGAACAACAGTGAGGTGGGAAAAAAACGCATTAAAGCCGATGACCGTTTGGACGCGTTGTTTATGCGCGAAATGCGTTGTCCGTATTGTCAGACTAGAATGCCACGTGGTACTTCTAAATGTAAAAATTGCGGGTTAAGTAAAGAGCAAATTTACTATGCTAAATTAACCGCACCGTACAAACCTGGGCGCAATATTTTAATGTCCAAAGTGCGACCAGCAGGCTTACCGTTGTGGCAAATGGGCTTAGGTGCGGCGTTCGGCTTTTTTGGAATTCATTGTTTTATTTCTAAACGCTATTTACGTGGTGCGTTGTTTTGGTTGTTGTTGATTGGCTTTATTGTGGAGTTGTGTATCTTTCCGCCGAACTTTGGTGACCCAGATAAAACTTCAATTCGTTATGCCTTTGAAAGCCGTACTTATTTGTTCCCTGGGGATTTGATTGGTATTATCTTGCTTGGATTATGGGTTTGGGATTTGTTTGCCGTTTTTTTACGTCAATATAAATATCCAGTGGTCGTACAATTGGGCGAGGAAGAATGACCACACCCAAAACCAAAATTTTGTTTGTTTGCGCGGGTAATACTTGTCGCAGTCCAATGGCGGAATTGATTTTCAAAAACATATGCAAGCGTCATAAACGCACGGGCGTAATTGTGCGCAGTGCGGGTACGGCGGCCGATGTGGGGGCAGATATGATGCCAGAGGCTATGATTGCTTTGCAAAATATGGACATTAAAATTTCTAACAAACCGCACAAAGCCCAACAGTATTTACCGAAAATGCAACAACAATATGATTACATTTTTGATTTGCGCGAATATGATGACCCGTACGGTGGCGGACAAAGGGCTTATGACATGGTTTGTTCTAAATTAAAAATCGATTTGGAAAAACTGTATCATCAGATTTTTGATTTGAAAAATCCGCACCCAGTGTTATCATAAAAATATGATTTATTTGGGTTGTGATCACGGTGGTTTTGCTTTGAAACAAGTCATTTGTGAACATTTACAAAAGCAGAGAATTGCGTTTACCGATTGCGGTAATACTGTTTACGACAGCGAAGACGATTTTCCAGACTTTGTGAAACCCGTGGTACAAGGCGTACGTACCAATTCAAACAACCGCGGAATTTTAATTTGCGGAACTGGAATTGGGGTAAGTATTGCAGCCAATCATCATGCGGGTATTCGCGCGGCTTTGGTGCATAATGTTGATTATGCGCGTTTGGCTCGCCAACATAACGACGCCAATGTTTTGTGTTTGGGTGGTCGTTTCATTGAACAAATGGTAGCGCTTAATGTTGTGGATACGTTTTTAACGACACCTGCGGATAGTAATCCAAAATATGCGCGTCGCATGGCGGCGGCTTGTAAGGAGTAAACATGGGCTTTTTTTCAAAAATTTTTGGCGGATTAAAAAAGACGTCAACCGCAATTGGTAATGGTATTGCTTCAATTTTTACCAAAACTTTTGATGATGAATTTTACGACGATTTGGAGACCGTATTGATTGGTGCGGATATTGGAGTAACTGCGACCGAAAAAATTATTGAAGACATTAAACAAACGGTCAAGGCTGAAAAAATTAAAACCGAAGAAGAATTAAAACAGCGTTTGGCTGAAAGTATTGCGGAAATTTTGGGCGACGAAAAACCAGAGTTAGTTGACCCGACCGTGTTAATGGTGGTTGGTGTTAACGGCGTAGGAAAAACTACTTCGATTGGTAAGTTGGCACATTTATTGAAAGAAGATGATAAGTCTGTATTGTTGGTGGCGGGCGATACTTTCCGTGCGGCTGCGACCGAACAATTGACCGAATGGAGCGAACGTGCCAAAGTGCGCATCGTGAAACAGGGAGCAGGAGCGGACCCCGCGTCTTTGGTATTTGATGCGTTGACTTCGATGAAAGCCAAACATGAACAAGTTGCGATTGTGGATACAGCGGGACGTTTGCATAACAAAGTTAATTTAATGGCGGAATTACAAAAAATTGACCGTGTAGTGGGTAAAGTGATGCCAGAGGCAAACTATCGTAAACTGTTGGTGATTGATGCGACCACAGGGGGCAATGCACTTAGTCAGGTGGAATACTTTAACGAGGCTGTGGGCTTAGACGGTATAATTTTGACCAAGTTGGACGGTACTGCCAAAGGTGGAATTGTGGTTGCGATTAAGCAACAGTTTGATTTGCCGGTTTGGTATGTGGGCGTGGGGGAACAGTTGGGTGACCTTGTGCCGTTTGATCCGCACGCGTTTGCTGCGGGTTTAATTGGCATTGATGTGTAAAGGTTTCACGAATCCAAGCATGGCTGTGCAATAAATCTTGCCATGTGAAAAAGTTGATGCCCATGTGATCCAAATGTTCCGCGATGAAAGTGGTGGCGCGGTCAAGGTGGCGATAAAAAGTACGTTCAGCAACGCCCAAAAGTTTCGCTTGTTCGGGAATGTTTTGCGCGATGCCATAGGTTTGATAGTAACTGTGAATAACACTTTGTGTCGCGGTGGGAAGTTTTTCCATGGTGCGTGTTAATTGTGTGGCTAGATTGCGAATGGTTTGCTGTTTGACATTAAGGTCAATAATTTTGTCAATTAGACGTTCTGTGTATGACGGCGTGTTGCAACTGCATAGTGCATGCGTATGCGCGCGTTCGCCTAACATATCGGCGTAATCACTAAGTCCCGGATAAATAGTTAGTAATGTTTTTGAAATTGCGGTTTTGTTCATGTATAAAAATTTATCAAATGCGTTTGTCAGTTACAAGAGATATAGAATTATTCTATAACATGGATGTTAATTTAAATCTGTATAAGTATTTCTTGGTCGTGATTGAAGAACATAGTGTCAGTCGTGCGGCTGAAAAACTGGGTGTCAGTCAACCGACTGTTAGTTATAACATTCATGAGTTACAACGTGAGTTGGGCGAACAATTGTTTACGGTGGAAAGGAATGGTATGGTACCTGCGCGACGGGCTTTGGTTTTATACCAGCGGATTAAACCTGTTTATGTTTTGTTGATGCAAAAAATCATGGAGTTTACTCGGGCGGGCGAAAAGTAAATTCGTGGTTTATGAATGCGTGAAAGATTTCGCGGAACACCTTTACGGTCAATCCTTATTACAATGAGTCGTTTTACCAACGCCGAAATCCGCAGTTTTGAAATTTAGGATTGTAAAGAACGTGATAAAGTGATAAAAATCGACAAAAATATTGAATGTAGAAAAGTTTTTATGTAATATGTTTTTTCTATGGACAAAGATTATTTTTTGAATGTGGCAAGGTTGGCGTATTTTTATACCAATGAAATGAAGGAACACCATTTGATTGATGAAATGGTAATTGATAATACACCTGATATGGTGAACCCATTTTATGGTCGTGTGGAAAAAGATAGTGCTTATGTCGTTGAGTATTCGCGCGGAGTACCCAGTATGATTTATTCGCCGTACGGTGCATATCAAATCCCAGCTGCAAAATTTTGCCGCGGATATTTAGATGACTATCGGGCTTTTCATAAATCAGTGAATGCCAAATTAAGACAAAAAGAAATCGAACCAATCATTGAAAACAGTATGGAGATGGTTAGTCCGCGTTATGTGATTTGCGAAATGCCGTGGTTAAGCAAAGAAAAGTTGCCGACCGAATTCAAACCGCACACAATTGTTTCGACTGATTACATTATTGGCAGCAAGGAAGAGAAAGAACGTTTGGAAAATATTTTTAATGCAAACAACCATTATTTTCGTGCTATTGGGCACCCAGAGTTGGTGCATATGCAACCAGAGGAAAAACAGTCGGTGGTTAAACCTGTGGAAAGTAAAGAACCTAAAAAGCGAACTTGCATTATTTTTGGTCAAATTAAGAGTATGTTGAAAAACCCGTTGAAAGGGAAGGGGACGGAAAAAGGTTTTTAAGTAAAAAGCACCGTGATGGTGCTCTTTAATTTTTCGGCAGTTTGGATTTTTCTTTGATAATTTTGTCGACGACTTTGGCTTTGGCGGACGCACGGTTGTGGGATTGAATTTGTCGGGCTTGGCGTTTCAAACTTTGCGCGTATTGTTCGTTGGCAAGGATTTGCAACTTGGCGGCAATGGCTTGGTATTGTTTGCCTTTACCCAGTTTCATTTTTTTGATTTGCTTGGCGTCGATGATTTGACCCAATAACGCGTCGATGCGCTTAATCGGGCGAACATAAACCGAAATGATAAATAAAATAATTAAAAACCACAATGCAAATAAACCGATTTGCGCAAAGAACAAGGGCGTAAAAATCGTGTTGTTGTTAATTGTGTTAGTGTTGACACCTGCGGCGTTCAAACTGGCCATGGCACGCGGAATGGCAGTATTAATAAATCGGTTGCCGACAAAATACAATGCGGTGGCCGCGGTTAAAGTGATTAGCAGTCCGCTGGCAATGGAACGATTGCGTAAAAAGCGGGTTAACGCGACCATAAAACTGAGTAGACTGATAACTGCTGCGGCTAAGCCACCCCATAAAAAATAGGGATTATAATTTTGACCGAACGAAAAACATAGTACGGCAGCGATTAAAGTAATCACAAATAAAATAAAGGGAATTTTAGCAGTTTTACGGGAAGCCATGTAATTAGAGTGCGAAAAATAAGAAAAAGTATACTTGATTAGACATTTTATTTGACGGATTAATTGATAGTTTGTTAATATGAAAGTGGAGATTATCAAATGAAAGTTGCAGTTATTACTGATACAAATAGTGGCGTTACGCCAGAAGAAGCAAAAGAATGGGGAGTGTTGGTTGTTCCAATGCCGTTTTTAATTGACGGAGAAGAATACTTTGAAAACATCAGTTTAACCCAAGAAAAATTTTACAAAAAAATCATGAGTGGTTCGGACGTTTCAACCAGTCAACCAAACATTGAAAGCGTGATGGACGTTTGGCGCGAAGCATTGAAAACACACGATGAAGTTGTGTACATTCCGATGAGCAGTGGTCTTTCGGGCAGTTGCGATACTGCGGCGAATTTTGCTAAACAATTTGAAGGTAAAGTTGAAGTTGTGGATAATCACCGCATTTCGGTTACGCAAAAACAATCCGTCATTGATGCGGTTAATTTAGCCAAAGAAGGTAAGTCCGCCAAGGAAATTAAAGCATACTTAATGCAAAGCAGTATGAACGCTAGCATTTATATCATGCTAACGACTTTGAAGTATTTGAAAAAAGGTGGACGTATTACGCCTGCGGCGGCTTTGCTTGCGAACCTTTTGCAAATTAAACCAGTGTTGACAATTCAAGGCGAAAAGTTGGACAAGTTCTGTAAAGTGGTTAGTTACAATCAAGGTAAAAAACGCATGCTTGACCAAGTTTTGAAAGAATTGGATACCAGATTCAAATCACAATTGGAGCAACACAAAATTAAGGTTTTTATCGCGTATACTTACGATAAAGCCAAAGCAGATATTTTCAAGGCCGAAGTTGATGTGGCGTTAAAACCGTATAATTTAGAAGTTGAATTTGTTGACCCATTGAGTTTGTCAGTTTCTTGCCATATCGGGGAAAACGCAATGGCGATTGCTTGCTGTGAATGTTATCAACCAACTAAATAATTATTTTAAGCCGTACAAAATACCAATGGTGTTTTCACCACAGTGGGAAGTGACAGTGCCACCAGCAACGGTTTCGATAATTTGTTCAAAAGGGTAGCGCGCCGCAACTTGTGCGCGGACAGATTCCACAATTTTGGGGTCTTTTTAGTTTGTTGGAAGTAGGTATAAATTTTTTGGTCAATACCTGCATGGTCGTGTTTTTCGTCGTCGCCAAAGTAAATGTACAGCGGACATAAACTGAAATTGTATTTTTGTATTAGCTCATCGCTTAAATCGCAAGTGCTGTCGGCAGTAATTTTAATGTTTTCAATATTGATTATTTTAGTTGGTTTTTGGTTGCAGTGCAATTAAATTTGTGTTAATGTGGATATGGCATGGAATACAAAGTCAGATGCGGGGAGTTAACCCCAGAGCAACTGGCGGCGTTCAACCAATCAGGTTATAGTGAAAAATTTATCCGTTTATTAGTTGAAAGAGGAATTGACACACCAGAAAAGGCTGAAAAATTTTTTAACTTTGACCCCAGTTTATTACACGACCCGTTCTTATTAAAGGGAATGCAGGCCGCCGTAACGCGGTTGCGCGACGCCATTAGCCGAAAACAGCGGATTTTAATCATCGGTGATTATGATGCCGATGGTATTTGTGCGACTGCTATTTTGTATAAGTATTTATTGACACAACGTGTTAAAACTTCTTATTTCTTACCCGAACGCGATGCTGACGGTTATGGCTTGAATGTGGAATTGATTGCGCGCTTGAATGAAAAGTTTCACCCAAATTTGTTGATTACGGTCGACTGTGGTATTTCTTGCGCAGAAGAAATTAAATTCGCGCAAAGTTTGGGAATTGATTGTATTGTTACCGACCACCATGCAATTCCCGAAGTAACGCCGAATTGTACTTGTGTGGACCCCAAGTTCAAAGACCAAGAATATCCGTTTGATGATTTGTGCGGGGCAGGTGTGGCATTAAAATTGGTACAGGCTATGGAAAGTTTGGAAGTCGCGAAACAGTACTTCGATATTTGTGCCATCGCGACGGTAGCCGACATCGTGTCCTTAACTGATGAAAACCGAATTATTGTGCATCATGGTTTGAAAATGTTAAACCAAGGTACAGTTCCTGGTGTGACGGCGTTAGCCAAGGCTTGTAACATTCGTAACGCCATTAAAAGCGGGGATATCAGTTTCCGACTGGGACCAAAAATTAACGCCAGTGGCAGAATGGGGAATGCTAAGCGTGGCTTGGACGTGATTTTGGAACAAGACCCTGAACGTTTGGATCGGGTAATTAAAAACTTGTTGTACATGAATGCCAAACGCCAAGAACTATGCACGGTGATTTATGGTGAATGTGTCCAGTTAATTGAGCGTGAAGGTTTACAAAATGACAGCGCGATTGTGGTAGCTAAACCCGAATGGGAAAGCGGCGTGTTGGGAATTGTAGCGGTACGTTTGACCGAAAAATACGGCAAGCCGTGTTTGGTGTTAGGCGGCAAGGGCGAAGTTTACAAAGGCAGTGGACGCAGTGTACCAGGAATTAACTTGGTGGAATGTATTACTAAGTCGTCCGAATATTTAAGTACTTTTGGTGGTCACGCAATGGCGGCGGGTATGTCGTTGCCAGTCGGTAATTTTGAAAAATTCCGTACGGCATTTCAAAATATTGTCACCGAAACACAAAAAACTAAGCCAGTCGAAAATTGTAAATATTATGATTTTGAAATCTCTGCGGAAGAATTAAACCAAAAATTCTTCGACGAAGTGGCGATGTTGGAACCCACGGGTTGTGGTAATCCTGCACCAGTTTTAATGACAGTGTTGCGTGCGACCCATGCTTCGGCTTTGCCGACACACCCGACACATACCAGATTTGATAATGGACAATTGAAGTTTATTTTCTTTGGTGGGGCGGTATTTAACGAAATTTTGGCGGCTCCGTGTTCCAAAAGTGTCATTTTCGAGTTACAACAAAATGACGGGGTACGCCCACAGGCTGTGGTAAAATGTGTCATTCCGTTCGCGATTAACGATGACGAAAAAGCCTTAGTATTGCAAAGATACTTACATGACGAATTGGCAACTACGCCAGATAAAGATTTACAAACCATAATTTCGGGTTTAAGTGTTGACAGGTCGGTATTTATTGATTATTATAAAGCAACGCTTAACTTGGTAAGTAGCAATAATTTCTGTCCATCACAATTGAAATTATTTGCTAAATTAGTGTTACCAGAGAAAAACCTGTTCCAGTTTGTGTTTTGTTTCGCTGTCTTTGAACAACTGGGCATTTATGAAGTAGTACGTAACCGCTTACACATTCACAATGAACGGACTACCGAGTTGAACAAAAGTGCGATTTACAATAAAATTGTTAATCTAAATCAGACAGAATAAGGAGAAAAAATGAGCAAGAATTTACGGATTAGTTTCTTAGGAGGATTAGGCGAAATCGGTAAAAACATGACCGTGTTTGAATACGGTGATGATATTATCGTCGTCGATGTTGGTTTGGCTTTCCCTGACCCCGACAAAATGCCGGGAATTGATATGGTCGTGCAAGACATTACCTATTTGATTCGTAACAAAGACAAAGTCAAAGGTTACATTATTACACACGGTCACGAGGACCACATTGGTGGTTTGCCGTTTGCTTTGAAAGAGGTGCCAGCGCCAATTTACGCCAGCCGTATGAGTTTGGGTTTGATTGAACGCAAGTTACATGAACATTCAGGGTTGAAGGTAAAAGCTGTGGCGGTTCGTCCACGTGCCGTGGTTAAAATTGGTGCGTTCTCGGTGGAATTTATCCATGTGAACCACTCAATCCCAGGTTCGTTCGCTTTGGCAATTACCACACCATTGGGTACTGTTTTCCACAGCGGGGATTTGAAAATTGATTTAACGCCAGTTGACGGTCAACCGATTGACTTGGCGCGTATCGGCGAAATCGGTCGCCGTGGTGTTTCGTTAATGTTATGTGAAAGTACAAACATCGAACGTGAAGGCTTTACCATGAGTGAAACCACGGTTGGCGAACGCTTGGACGAATTGTTTGACCAATACAAGAACAAACGCATGTTTATTACTTCGTTTGCATCTAACGTACACCGTATGCAACAGATTTTGGATTTGGCGCAAAAGTACAAACGCAAAGTCGCATTCCTTGGTCGCAGTATGGTTGCGGTCAGTGATATCGCGATTAAGTTGGGCGAAATGAAAGCGCGTCCAGAAAACATTATTGATATCAGCAAATTAAATGCTTTCAAAAAAGAAGAAGTTTTGGTGATGTTGACTGGTTCACAAGGTGAACCAAATGCGGCTTTAAGTCGTATGGCGAACGGCGAATTTGGACAAATCAATTTGGGTCCAGATGACGCGGTGATTTTCTCGGCAACCGCAATTTCGGGTAACGAAGGCGCAGTGGCTGACGTGGTAAACAATTTGATTCATCGTGGTTGTGAAGTTGTTTACGAACGTTTGGCGGCGGTGCACGTTTCGGGTCATGCTTGCCAAGAAGAATTGAAGATTATTCATTCTTTGGTACGACCGCGCAACTTTATTCCAATTCACGGCGAATACAAAATGTTGAAGAAGCATTGCGATTTGGCAAAACGAATGGGTATGCCCGCGCGTAATGTGTTTATGGCGGATTTAGGCGAATGTTGGGAACTGTCGGCTTCGGGCTTGAAAAAAGTTGGTTCGGTACCGCACGGTTCGCGCTTGATTGACGGTTATGGTGCAGGCGATGTGGATAGTTCAGTTTTGCGTGATCGTCAAGCATTGGCAGAAGATGGTATTTGCGTAATTGGTTTAGGTTATAACGGTAATAATGGTGACCTTGTGTCTGGACCAGATGTCATTATGAAAGGTTTGGCGTATGCGCACGAATTGGAAAAAGTGATTGTTGACATTCGTGGTGTGGTGTTGGAATCTTTGGAAAAGATGCCGTTCAATGGTAATGATGTTAACGAAGTACGTAATCAAATTCGTAAAGACGTACAAAACTATTTCCAAAAGAATTTCAACCGTCGACCCATTGTGGTGTCCATGTTGGAAAAGGTAGGTCAATGATTGCGGTATTCTTTGGTGTGATAGTCGCGGTAGTCACTGTGGACTTAATCACTAAGTTTACGATTGACGGAATTTTGAATCCAGGTATTTCGTGGAGTTTGGGAACAAACTTACCATGGCTGTGGGGTGTCGTGGTAGTCTTTTCTTTGGTTTTGACTGTGGGAATTGTTACTTGGTTTTTACGAACTAAAAAACGTACTTGGCTGAATACCGTGGGTTTGGGTTTGTTTGTGGGTGGTATGTTGGGTAACGCGATTGACCGTTTGATTTCGGGCGGTGTAGTGCATGATTTTATTGATTTTGTAATTTTCAAAAATAACATTGCGGATATTGCGTTGACGGTTGGCGCCGTGTTAATTATCCTAAATTTGATTAAGGAGGAAATGCGTGCGCCTAGATAAATACCTTTTGGAACAGTATCCAGAAGTCACGCGCAGTCAAATTGCGGCGGCAATTAAACGTGGCGATTTTACTGTGAATGGACAAGTGGTTAAAGCGGGCTACGAATTGCGACCGACCGACCAAGTGGATGGAGAATTGGAACCCGTGGTGGTAACCGCAGAACCAGAAAATATTGCTTTGGATATTGTTTACGAAGATGAACATTTGTTGGTAATTAACAAGCCACGTGGAATGGTGGTGCACCCTGGGGCGGGTGTAAAATCGGGAACCGTGCTGAATGCGTTGTTGGGACGTGGGCAAGGAAATTTGGAACGGGCGGGGATTGTTCATCGCTTGGATAAAAATACAGCGGGTTTATTGATTGTTGCCAAGACGGCGGAATGTCAACAACGCTTGGGACGAATGTTTGAAAAACACGAAATTAAGCGCACTTATTGGGGCTTGGTGGACGGAGTTGTGCCAGTTGACCAGACCATTGATTTGAACATTAAACGTCACCCGCAACACCGTACTATTTTTACGACAACGGAACAGGGCGGACGTCGTGCTATTACGCACTTACACGTCTTGGAACGTTATGCGCGCCACACTTGGTGTGAGTTTACTTTGGAAACTGGACGTACTCACCAAATCCGCGTGCATTGTAAAGCAATTCATCATCCTATTTTGGGCGATCCTGAATATAATAGTGGTAATGGGCAAATGTTAGAAGCAGTGCGTTTGGATTTTGTACACCCAATGACGGGACAAGAAATACATTTATCCACCGCGCCGACAAAAGAATTTGCCGAAGCCAAAGAAAAATGTTATTATTTGAAATAAGGAGGTAAAATCAAATGTCAACAGCAAGAAGAGCAAACGTTTTGAGTATGTTGTCTTACTTGGCCGTGGTCGGTGTTGGTTTGGCTTTGTTGTTATCCTGGCTGTTAAAAATGGTCGGTGTAACCGCACAAGTGGTCGGCGCTTTGAATATTTTGGCACAAGTATTGGCATACTTCGTAGTCGCATGCTATTCATTTAGTTTTGCGCGTGCACGTGGCACTTGGTGGTTGGTTGTTTGGGCCGTCGCTATTGTGTTAATCGTTGTATTCTTGGTTTTGGGCAATGTTCAGTTCAAATAATGAAATTTATTAAAACTGCTTTTACCAAAATAAGAGATTATTTTACGGCCAATTCAGGTCGTAAAATTTTCTTTTTTGGCATTCTTGCGACAATTTTGATTTTTAGTTTATACGCCATCGTGCGGACCGAAGGTTTGCGTGTGGTGGGGTTATTTGCTTTGGTGGGGATAGGCGTAGGAACCTTGTGGGATTCCATGTATTCGCGCTATTTGTTTTTGAAAAAAATTCGTGATATGCAATATGAACATTTGAAAGAAATTACGGATAAACAAGCGGCGGGGGAAGATGTGCTGATGACGCCAACTTTTTCTGATGAAGAAAGGGGATACTTGCGCCGTCGTAAATGGTGGTTTGTTTTGGTTATTCTTTTTAAGCTGTTTTTGGTGATCGCGTTATTTTCCTTGCTTTTACACGTGTAAATAAGGTAAAATATCTTTTATGGATAAAAAAATTACGAAACAAAAAAATCAAGCGACAGTTGTGATGACTTTCAGCAAAGAAGAATGGGAAGCCGCGAACGAAAACGCTTACAAAAAAAATGCTAGCAAATACAAAGTTGCTGGTTTCCGTGCGGGTAAGGCTCCACGTAAAATGATTGAACAACAATATGGACCAGTTTTCACCGAAGACGCAATCCAAGATTTATTTGCGGATAATTTCGGCGATGAATTAAAATTGATTGACTATCCACATTTGGAACCAGAATTTACCAATGACGGTGGAATTAAATTGACCGCAACTTGCGATGTTGAACCCGAAGTAACCTTGGGTCAATACAAAGGTTTGGAAATTCAAAAGACCGAAGTTAAAGTGGGTCAAAAAGACGTTGACGCATATTTAACCCGTTTGCAACAAACTCGTGCAAAACAAGTGGCGGCGGATAAAGACCATGCGGTTGCTAATGGCGATATCGCGGTAATCGATTTCAAAGGCAGTGTGAACGGTAACTACTTTGATGGTGGTACGGCGCAAAACTTTGAATTGGAAATCGGCAGTCATACTTTTATCGATAATTTTGAAGACCAATTGATTGGTATGAAGATTGGTGAGGAACGCGACGTTAACGTAACTTTCCCGAAAGATTATCATGTGGAAAATTTGAAGAACGCGAAAGCTAAATTTGAAATTAAATTGAACAACATTATGATTAAAGAATTGCCCGCTTTGGACGACCAATTTGCGAAAGAAGTTTCCGAATTTGACAACATGAAAGCGTTCAAAGAAGACATTTTGAAAAAATTAACTGAACAAGCAACCAAACAAGCGGAATACGCGGACGAAGAAAAATTGTTTGAAAAGATTATGGACAATGCCAAAGTTGAAATTCCTGACAAAATGATTCACGACTATGCACATTCGATGATTCATGATATGGAACACCAATTGGCGGCGTATGGTGCGAACATGGAAATGTATGCTCAATCCATGGGAACAACGGTGGAAAAGATTCATGACGAACAACACCAATTGGCGGCGAAACAAGTTAAGATGCGCTTAGTAATGGATGCAATCGTCGAAAAAGAACATTTGTCCGACAAAGACCGACAAAAACAATTCGATAAATTGACCATATTCCTTAAGAAGGAGAACAAAATATGTTAGTTCCAATGGTGGTCGATCAAACAGCAAATGGTGAACGCAGTTATGATATTTACAGCCGTTTATTGGAAGATCGGATCGTCTTTTTGAACGGTGAAGTCAATGCGCAGTCTGCCAATTTAGTGGTAGCGCAGTTGATTTACTTGGAAGCAAAAGACCCAAACAAGGATATTTCGTTGTACATTAATAGCCCAGGGGGTACGGTAACAGACGGCTTTGCGATTTACGATACCATGCAATACATTAAATGCGATGTATCGACTATCTGCGTGGGCATGGCGGCATCTATGGGTGCGTTCTTGTTGTCCGCGGGTACCAAAGGTAAACGCTATGCGTTAGCCAATAGTGAAATTATGATTCACCAACCGTTAGGTGGTACACAAGGTCAAGCTACGGATATTCAAATTCAAGCTGAACACATTTTGCGTTTGAAAAAACGTTTAACCAAAATCTTGGCGGAAAACTGCGACAAGACCGTGGAACAAGTGGCGGCGGATTGTGAACGCGACCATTACATGACCGCGGACGAAGCCAAGGCGTACGGCTTGGTGGATAAAGTTTTTACCAAACGCGGATAAAAAGTTAGGTATAATTGAACCTCACAAGGGAAATCTAACAAATAAGCACAAGGAGGTGCGATGACCACTTTATGTAGTTTTTGCGGACGCAGTAGCCGTGAAGTAAAAAAAATTATTGGCAGTCCAACAGGTTCGGCCTATATTTGCGAATATTGTATTGAAGCGTGCGCTGATGTTTTGTTGGCGAATCGTGAACATGAAACACCCGCGGATTTGGTTTTGATGCCACCAGAACAAATTAAAGCCAAATTGGACGAATATATCATTGGTCAAGATGAGGCCAAGAAAACTTTGTCGGTGGCGGTGTATAACCACTATAAACGCATCAATTATAATCAACATTTGAAACACAGTAAAAAGAAAGACCGTAAGCCTGACGACGTCGAATTGGAAAAGAGTAACATCTTGATGATTGGACCAACGGGTTCGGGTAAGACTTTGTTGGCAAAAAATTTGGCGCGCATTTTGGACGTACCTTTTGCAATTGCGGACGCGACGACTTTGACCGAAGCTGGTTATGTTGGTGAAGACGTAGAAAATATTTTGTTAAAGTTGTTACAAAATTGCGATTACGATGTAGAAAAAGCGCAACGCGGAATTGTCTATGTCGATGAAATTGATAAGATTGCTAAGAAGGGCGAAAACCGTAGTATTACGCGTGACGTGTCCGGAGAAGGCGTACAACAATCGTTGTTGAAAATTATTGAAGGTACGATTGCTAATGTACCCCCACAGGGTGGGCGCAAGCATCCCAGTCAAGAATGTATTCAAATTGATACTTCAAATATCTTGTTTATTGTGGGTGGTGCGTTTGTCGGTTTGGAAAAAATTGTATCGGCGCGATTGAACGGCAGTGGGCTGGGTTTTGGTGCCGAATTGAAAAATAACACGGACGAGTCGGCTTCGGTAACTGATGCGAAAAAGGTTAGCCCAGTTGATTTGGTGAAGTTTGGTATTATTCCCGAATTTGTGGGTCGTGTGCCAGTTGTGGTGGGCTTAGATGCTTTGGACCGTGAGGCATTGATTAAAATTTTAACACAACCCAAAAATGCGTTGGTCAAACAATTTGTTAAAATGTTTTCCTTGGATAATGTCAAATTGGAAATTACCAAAGATGCGGTTGAACGCATTGCGGATTTGGCTTTGGAATTAAAGACTGGTGCGCGTGGCTTACGTACGATTTTGGAAGATGCATTATTGGATACGATGTATGCAGCGCCAGCGGACAAGACTATTGATAAAATCATTATTGATGCTGACGTAATTAACAAAGTAACTAAGCCAAAAATTGTACATACGGAAAAGAAAGTATTGCCAGCGACTGAGGTCGTAACTGATGACGCGGAAAAAGCGACCACTGCACCCAAACGCAAAGTGGCTTCCGCGAAAACTTCGGCATAAAAATTTGGGATTAAATCTTGATTTTTTTCGGTAAGTTGTGCTATGATACAACCCATGATTAAAAACAATTTAAACCAAAAATTGAGAAAATGTGTGATTGGAGGCGTTGCAGCTTTAACTTTGAATAGTTGTGCAACATTGAGTAAAGCCGACCAAGCTATTATACGCAAAGAAGTTCCACATATGGATGTAACTTCGTTGAACAATCAATTGGTTAAGAAACAAAAACCGATTGATGAAGATTTTTTGTGCGTGGAAGATGCAATGTTGAATAAAATGGCGTATAACCAAATTTTTGATTTGCAAATTGATGACAGCAATCGCGCCGAACAATCTGATGTAGCTTTGCAAATGTTGCGTGAAGATTGTGAAACGATGATCCCGTTAACTCAACGCGTGTCGGCTTGTTATAAAAAAATGGAACATGCCACGAAAAAGGAGAATGCCATTTCTGATTATGATATTTTAAGTATCATGAGTGAAATTTGCAGTAATCGTTTTTGTTCAATTCGTGATAGCAAAATTAAAAATCAAAACTTGTCTGAAGATACGGATTTGAATGCGGTACGCGCGGCTTACCGTCATTGTGCGCATAAGTACTTGGACGGTAAAATTTTGGCGTTGGAAGATGCTGTGCCTGCCGAACTTATTACGCAAGAAAAGCACGAATTGGGTTATGGTATTTTAAATGACCCTTTGTTTGTAAATACAAAATACAACGATATTGAAGGTAAAGTTTTTAACACATTGTACTATGTAATGAACGATATTGTGAATTATGTGGTTTATGAATACCGTCACAGTTTACCAGAAATTAACCCTAACGAAGTGGAATACCAGATGGAAACGTTATTTTCTCAAATGGAAGAGGGGACGAATGCTTACGGTTATCAAGGTAAAGGTGCGGTTAAGGATTTGCAGGAATATGAACGAGCAAAACAAGGTTTAGTGTGTATTATGCAAAAAGTTCCAGAAATGTGTGGCGAACCGAAAGAAATTGAAGCTTTGCTTGATGAGATTGGTTCGTCCATGGTATTGCTTCCGTTAACTCGTGATATGACCAAGAAAGGTATAAAATTGTCAGATTATTCACAAGTCGTGACAAAGCAAGCTGACGAAAAATTAAAAGATTAAAACAGGGGCTGTATGCCATCGAAAAGCACCGATCGTACAGTTAATGGACGAACTCAAAGCCAAAGGCTTAAAATATCGACTATTTATGTTTGTGGTAGGCGTTTTTCAAGTAGGCTTCGTAACGGTCAATGCATTCATCAAAAATTTGGGGTCCAAATTTTATTTTTGGTGTAGTAGTCAGATAAATAATGGTTTTGTTCTAAGAATTTAATGACTTAGTCGCGATTATAGGTTATACGTAATTTAGAAAAAAGACAAGTCGGGATTTTGACATAAAAAAAACTACCACGATGATGCGGTAGTTTTTTTGCTGTTTGTTTAATAATTATTTTTCCAAGGCCTTGACTTGGCTGGTATGCAATTCAACTTTATTACTGCGACCAAACATGTTGACCACAACGGTAAGTTTGTGATTGGCGGCGTCAATGGCGGTAATCTTGGCGGTTTGACCCATTAACGGACCGTCGATAATGTTAACAACGTCATCAACTTCAAAAGATACTTTGGTGTTCAAACGACGTTCCAAACGCATTTTCATGACATCATTGTTGGACAATGGTAATGGACGGCCTTTGGGACCAACGAAACCAGTAATACCACGAGTACGGGTAATGGTGTGCCAAATATCATCGCCGTAAATCATTTTGACGAAAATGTAAGTCGGCATGCTGTGTTGAGTTTTAATCATTTTAGTGCCGTCTTTCTTTTCGGTCATGATATCTTCGGTTGGAATGTAAATTTCCAAAACGCGGTCTTCCAAGTGATATTTTTCCACAACTTTTTTCAAGTTATCTTCCGCGACGGTTTCATAACCATTGAAAGTGTGTAAAACGTACCAACGCGCTTCGGTGTCGCGACGTTGATTGCCAGCCACGTTTAATTCTGGTGGCATATCGTTCGCCATGAGGTCTTTTGATAATTCGTCTGTGTTTTTATTCTCTTCCATAATTCCTCCTTAAAAGGCTGACCAGCCGGACAAACTGCCGTTGACCAATAAATAGTGTAATAATCCGAACAAGATCCAAACAACCAACAAAGCAATACCGAACAAAATAACGATACCTAAAACGATACCAGTCGCTTTGAAGACTTGTTTCGGAGTCGGCCAGTGGACTTTTTTCAGTTCACTGAAAACGCTAACCAAACTGCGCCATAACCATTTGAAGAAACGAACCAAAAAGAACGGCTTTTTTTCTTTGTCTTTTTGGACTTTGTTTTTTTCAGCGGTTTTTTGGGCTTGTTCTTTACGCGCTAATTTTTCTTGCTTGGCGCGTTCTTTTTCCGCTTGGCGGAATTCCTTAGGCGTCATGACAACAGGGGTAGAAGTTATTTGATTTGGTTCTACCGAAGCAGCGCCAGTGTTTTCAACTGCCTTGTCCGCAGTTTCAACAACGGCGGGTTTGTTTTGCGCCCGGTTGTATTGCTTTTGTGCGTGCCTGCGCTTTGATTTTGAACCCATGCAGCCTCCTTATTTACTTTCTTTGTGTTCCGTGTGTTTACGGCAGAAGCGGCAATACTTCGTCAAAGTTTTACGCTCTGGATCGTTCTTTTTGTTCTTCTCCGTATCGTAGTTGCGTTGATTGCATTCGGTGCAAACCAATACCATTGGAACGCGGTTACCTTTTTTAGCCATTTTTTCTTCTCCTTAAAAAAAAGACCCCTTGCGGCTGTCTTTTAACTTATATATATAATATATCCAAGACTCTTGATTGTCAAGCGGATATGTGTTAAGATAGGGGTAATGGAAGCACAAGTTATTCAATTTATTACAGACCATAAAATGATCAATACTGGGGATCGTATTGGTGTTGCCGTATCGGGTGGCGAAGACAGTATGGCACTGTTAAACATTTTGCATGACTTGGCGCAAAAAGTGCATTTCGAAATTGTGGCAATTCACATTAACCATAATATTCGTCACAATGCCAACAGCGATGCGCGTTTTGTGAAAGAATATTGCGAACAACATTCAATTGATTTTGCTAAGTACAGCGTGGACGTACCTGAATATTCGGCGGCTAATAAAGTCAGCATTGAAACGGCGGCACGTATTTTGCGTTATGAATGTTTTGAAAATGCTTTGAAAAAACATAAATTGAACAAGATTGCAATTGCACATCATTTAGGTGACCAAGCGGAAACGGTCTTGATGCATTTGTTCCGTGGTTGCGGTTTGGACGGCGCTGCGGGTATGCAACCTGTCAGCGGAGTTTACATTCGTCCGTTTTTGGAAACGAAAAAGTCTGACATTATTGCGTATAATTATCGCAATAATATTCCGCACGTGGTGGACGATACAAACGAAGATAACAGTTACCGTCGTAATTATATCCGCAATATGATTATGCCGTTGATTACCAAGGAATGGCGTTCGGCTCCGGAAAATTTGGCTTCGTTTGCTAAGTTGGCGGCGCGTGATAATCAATACATTATGAACCAATGTGATATGAATGGTATTGCGCGTGATGGAAATGTAGTGCGTATTCCGTTGAACCGCTTTTATTTACCAGACTCAATTATTACTCGTACGATTTATTATGGTTTGGATTTGTTGGGCTTGCGTCCTGATGTGGAATTGAAACATATTCAAGCGATTATCGCACTTAGCGCGGACGGTTTGAACGGGGAAAAAGTTTCTTTGCCACATAATGCTTATGCCGTAAAAGAATACGAATACATCAGTTTGGTACGCCGTGAAACGCGCCCAGAGTTCAAGGAATATTCGTTAAAAGTGGGTAAAACCTTGATTGAAGGTTTTGGTACAATTACGGTTACCAAAACAATCAGTTATAAATTGGCAATTCAGCGTGGTTTGTGTGTTGTCGATGCTAAGAAGTTACCCAAAAAAGCTAAATGGCGTTTCCGTTTGGACGGCGATATGTTTGAAAAAATCGGTGGTGGCAGTAAGAAATTAAATGCTTTCATGACGGATAAAAAAATTCCAGCACGTTTGCGCCCGACCACACCTGTGTTGGCTTTGGACCATGAAGTTTACTGTGTGGGTGATGTTGCAATCAGTGAAAAAGTTAAAACCGATTTGGACACGATTGATGCATACGTTTTGGAATTTACCAGACAGTAAAACAGTGAATAGTAAATAGTGTAGGGCAGTCGGCGAAATGCCGACTGTTTTTTTTTGTGTTACACAGTAAGAAAAGAATAGCGTCAATCATTGTGCTGTCTGTAATTATTGCCGCAGGCGCTCTTTTTACTGCTGTCTATGATGTATTATATAAATATAACACTACTAATACTACTATCCTTAATGCTGCCACGGTGGATAAACGGGGGGAGACGTGGTGGAATGTGACAGGAAGTGCTAAGAACGGCAATGAAACGACAACGTGTAATTTTGACGACGGAACTTATATAGTAATTCCTTGGGGACAGGGCGGTGGTCCAGATATTAACATATGGACATGGGATGAGGGACATGGTGCGGCTTGTCTTGCCTTTTATAAAGGTAACAGTATGACAGTAACAATTGGTGTCCCTGGTGGTAAAGGCGGTGCTAGTGATGGCAGTAGAGATGGTAGCGGTGCAACCTATGTACAAAGTAACTTTGCCTTGCCAATGGGTACTAGTGCAGGAACAGCTATTGCCAGTGGTGCTGGTGGTGGCAGTTTTGCATACCAAGTTAGTTGGAATACTCTGACGACAGAAAATGCCTGTAAGATAATAGATGGTACATTTAGTGGACTTCACAAGTACAGTAATAAATTTGGTGAATATACATACGGAACAGCCATTGGTAGGCCAGCCACTCAAACGAGTAATGGTGGTAGTCCGAATGCTGATGAAACGACGTGTTCTGGTGGTGGGGGCGGATTTTACTATGGCGGCTCAGGTGGTACCACTGGAGACTTCGGTGGTGGTGGTTCGTGCAGTCCGAATTGTTATCCAGTGTATAGTAGTGATATACAGAACGGACCCAAATATCCGTCAGGAGAACATGCAGGTGAGTTTGTACGTGCAAGCTCAAATTGTGGTGGTGCACATTTTAGACGTATAGACCCAGAGCGAACACCGATAGTTAACAATGCAGTTTATGGTAATACAGCATTGGTCAGTGATAGTAACACATTAGGAAACAGATACACACCAGTAAGTACAGTTCAATTGTTGGAAGGAGATAGTACGAATGCAAATTATGACTGTGGGATTCGTGTTGGCTGGGTGTATAGTTGCAGTGAGGACGGAGAGAAGTGGGGGGGCGAGTTCTGACAGATTGCGTAGTGAAACGGAGCAAGATGTCTGGCGCGAATGCGACAGATAGACAAGTGATGAGTGAACAATAAATGTAAAAAATATAAATTCCCAAAAATTAAAAACGCCATACTTGCAATTGAAAAAAACGCATTCTTTAGCGGATTTGAATATGGATTTGGCAGAAGCACTAAAATATTTGGAAGACTACAAGATTGTTCCAGTTTTGGACCGCAGTGACCGTGATATTATTGAACACCCA
>JAZLKE010000013.1:0-4551 GCA_045597505.1 Clostridia bacterium
TTGCACATTACAATGGCGCGCAAATTGGTGCAAAAACCAAACACTTTCGTATTCCGTTCCGTTCATTAAAATGACGCGCGTTTTTGTGTATGGATTAGTTGTTTTTTTGTTGTAAGCGGTCGGGTACATTTTTTTAAACGACATAAAATATTCATCAAGTGGTTTAGTTTTGATTTCTAATGGATTCATTTTTACTCCCCTTTTAATGATAAAATTATTCCCGTTTTGTTTCCTGCTATTCATTGTTATCGGCGCAGCCGTCACCGTCAGTATCAGAACTAGCCCCCCACTTCTCTCCGTCCTCACTGCAACTATACACCCAGCCTACACGAATACCACAGTCGTAGTTCGTAGGTCGTCCACTTTCCAAACTATACCATTCACTCGCATACCCCCTCACAAATTCGCGAGGTGTTCTTTCCCCAATAACACCAGCTGTTAACTTAGCAGTACCACCAAAATTAACATTTCCCCCAGACGGAATATTATCCGGGTCAATCTTCAAGAAACTAGTATCTCCACACCATGTCCATAACCTGCACCTCTCGCCATTGGTTCGCTTCGGTCCACTCTGTATATCACTACTTTGCAATGGATAACACCACGGTGTGCACGAACCACCACCAGCATATTGCGTTCCAACGCACGCACCGCCATTAAAATACCCAGCGCCTCCGCCCAATCCTTGTTTACCACCCCAAATATCATTCCCATTTAAGTAATTCGGAGTTATGCATTCTCCACTAATTACACCATCACCAACATATTTAAGCAACCACCCACCATGCGTCTGTGTTGCAGGGGTACCTTGGATGTGATTCGTCCCTATCCCGATTTTATTCATCGTTTCTATCCAAGTACCCGCCTCCCATCCTGCAAATGTTCCATCGACAACATTAAACGTTCTTCCATTATCATCTTCACCCATTCCACTGCAAAATGCCCCACCTCCAGCCGCCATGGCTTGATATTCTCCGTTGTAACCGTTTGGCAAAGCAAAGTTAGTCGTGACAACCGTCTTTCCACCACCATTCTTGTAGCTACCTAATCCACCACCAACGCGAATTTGTGCCGTCATGCTGTTACCTTTGTAAAAGGCAATACAAACCGCACCTGCACCCCCATTCAAACTTTCAGAAGGATTTTGACCAGCAAAAAGTATTATGTACGTGCCTTGGTCAAAATTCAATGTTACTGTTTTAGGACCAGTTGCCATGCCATTGGTTGCATCGCCATCCCAACCAAACCTCGTCTTTCCCGTCATATCCACCGTAGCAGCATTAAGGATAGTAGTATTAGTAGTATTATACTTATATAGTACATCATAGACAGCAGTAAAAAGGGCGCCTGCGGCAATGATTACAGACAGCACAATGATTGACGCTATTCTTTTCTTACTGTGTAACAAAAAAAAGACGGTTTACACCGTCTTTTTTGATACCACCGCGAATTTCGCTTTTGTGGTGATCCGCCCGAGGCTCGAACTCGGGACAACATCATTAAAAGTGATGTGCTCTACCAACTGAGCTAGCGGACCACAATGCATTATATTAACACACGCAATGAGCGCTGTCAACTTTTATTCCGTGTAAATCTGCGGAATCAGTGTGCGCCCAACGGGTTTAATAAGTTTGCAATCTTACGACGCAATTCGTCGATGTTGCAATTATCCGTATATTGATAATCCAAAACAGGAACCCCGCTGTTACGCAAAATATCTTTGGAAACCGTTTTAATTTTGTTGACGCGGTCTAAGTTAATAATTGACATATCGTAAAGGTCGACCACCAAGACTGGCATCAAATTGGGCGTAAAGACCACATAATCGGCGTATTGTCCCAACATATTCAAACTTTCACGTTTAGACGGTTCAAACAATTTTTCGATTGGTACATTCACATAGATAATGTACTTATCTGGCAACGCTTGACGCAAAGCCTGATAAAAACTTAAAGTGATAGAATCATAATACGGAACGACTGGTGCGCTTTTTATCACATTATGCGGTTTGCTTTGTTTAATTGCAGTACGTCTTTTGCGATAGGCACGCAAAAACCAAGCATATGCGCCCACGATAACGCTCAGCACGAATGCTGGTAAAATAAAATTGATCCAAATATCATTCATAAATCAAATTATTTAGATTCGGTTTCGGTTTTAGCAGCAGGCTTTTCCGCAGTTTTGCTTGCGGTTTTGTTTGCAGTTTTGGTTGTTTTTTTCGCGGTTGTCGGTTTTGCTTTATTAGAAGCAATCAAAGCAATTTTTTCGTCTTCGGTCAAGACTTGTCTTTTCTTGTCGCTAACTTTGATTTTTTCTTTTACACGAATACCAGCCTTACCGTCCAAATCGCGAATATAATACAATTTAGCACGACGAACTTTACCTTCGCGCACAACTTCGATTTTGTCAATACGTGGAGAATATACAGGGAAAGTACGTTCTACACCGACACCGAACGCCATTTTGCGCACAGTAAAGGTTTCGCGGACTCTGCCATTTTTACGAGCAATGACCAAGCCTTCAAAAACTTGGATACGTTCTTTGTTTCCTTCAACAATTTTGAAATACACTTTAACAGTGTCACCAACCTTAAATGGAGTGATTTCCTTGGTTTGATTTTCCTTTTCGATAAGTTCTACTAAATTCATAGAGTATATTATATACACCTTTCAAAATTTTTGCAAGAGTTTTATTGATGTTAGATTTTACCACCCGCAAACCCACAAAGCGCCCCACGATAGACAATCTTTCCTTGCCCATTAAACGACAAGCGCAACAAATCCATGGGTCGCACGACTGCGCCCAATTCGCCATACTCAATAATACCAAACCGTTCCAAAAGTTCGTTCACAAATTCCGAACAATAAAAGCGATGCGGACTTTTACAGCGCAACCGCACATTCCACCGCGACAGCAATAAACCCCAGTAATTGTATTTGTATTTTTTACGCTCCGCGTACATGGTCATTAAATGTTGTACAATCTGCTCATATTTGGCGTCGTCGACTTCGACCCGCATTACCAAGGTATCCGCCTGCTTAAACCGACGCATCGTACCATAGGCAACCGACTCTTTGACAAAACCACCAATCCAAGGGTTATGCGCCCACAATCGACCGAACGAATACATCGTGCGTAAATCATCATCTAACGAAATCGAAGCATGAGTATACCAATCCCCCGTTACTCGACTGATTGCGCGCGACAAAATCGTTCCAGTTTTACACAACACCACATAAAAAGATTTCATTTATTTATTTTTACGATACGTTTCAATAAAAAATGATTTTGGCGTTTTTCGATTTTTGGAAAATATTTTAATTTAGGTTTTACCGACACTTTTCACTCTTCACTTATCTGTCTGCCACAATTGATACTTTATATAAATCGGTTTTATAACGGCACAATTGTGCCAGATGCTTTGTCTCGCTAACGCTCACCAAATCATCAGAACTCGCCCCCCACTTCTCTCCGTCCTCACTACAACTATATACCCAGCCAACCTCTAGCCCTGTATCTAAATTTTCATAGGCATCAAATCTATTCAAAATACCGTTCGGTGTACTCAATTCACCGCTAGTTCCAGATACTTGTAATTTTGCTTCACTGCCAAAACTAGTTTCATTACCACTAACTTCATTTAACGGGTCTATTCTATAAAATGTTGTATATCCTCGCGTTGTATAATACGACCTAACTCTTGTCCCAAGCTCATTACTATATATAAATGGAATTTGAATATCACTACTAGCTATCGGATAGCAGTTCGGACTGCAACTGCCGCCACCTGCTATAAACGGAGCGTGTGTAGATGCACCACCATCTTTATATCCGGCACCTCCACCACATCCATTAACATTAGTATTTGGAGATTCCGTCGTTGATTCACCGAAACCAGGCCATAAGTAACCGCCATGTTCCCAATTCGCCGGAGAGCCAGGCCATGGACCTGCGCTATTAACTTCGTACCCTGTTGCGTAATAAATTCCAGAAATTACATAATCACCAGGCCATCCTTTAAAAGTACCATCTGCCAATTTTAGTGCCATTTCTTCAGTAAAAGAAGTCCCATTATATCCAACGATATTTCCAATGTATCCACCACCCGCACCAGACGCAATGGCTGTTCCTGAACTGGTCCCAATCGGTAAGGCAAAGTTACTTTGTACATAGGTTGCACCACCGCCGTCATAACTACCATCACTAGCACCGCCTTTACCACCAGGGACACCAATCTGTACTGTCATGCTATTGCCTTTGTAAAAGGCAATGCAACTTGCTCCTGCACCATAATGTTCAAAAGATCCAAGATACTTACTCATTTGTCCACCAAAAATTACCATATAGGTTCCGTTGTCGAAACTATATGTCCTTGTTTCGTCACAGTTCTTGGCACTGCCAACAACTTCCCAATACGTCTCCCCCGTCATATCCACCGTAGCAGCATTAAGGATAGTAGTATTAGTAGTATTGTATTTATATAGTACATCATAGACAGCAGTAAAAAGAGCGCCTGCGGCAATGATTACAGACAGCACAATGATTGACGCT
>JAZLKE010000014.1:0-33975 GCA_045597505.1 Clostridia bacterium
GCGCCGAAATTAAATTATCTAATGAGGAAGATAGTGCATCTTATTTCCATTCGTTACCAGTAGCGCAAACAGCTGGCGTTCGTCCAGCAATCCATTTGGATATTGCCAGCATTAACGAAGAATACGAAAAACATGTTAACAACCAAGTTTCTGGTAATGCTTGGTGGGATGATAACTGGTTGAAAATTTTGTTTATTGTAATTTGTATTGTTGGTTTGGTCGGTTTGATTTTGGTGGTAATCGGAGTTGTTGTTAAAGTTCGTCACGCCCGCAAAAACCATGAACTTTAATTCACATCAATCGTAATTGAAAAGAGCAGTGGCAACACTGCTTTTTTCAAATCAATTATGTTGATGCGCGCAATCCAGAAAAAATTTACCGCGAATCAACCGCCGACCGTCAAAACACCACCGACCTTGGCACAACCATGTAATCATTCAAAGCGCCCAACTCGGGCGTCTTTTATTGCCACGAAAATTACGCTTTAATTTGGGCGGGTGGGTGTGATATAATGCCAAGTATGATTCAAGTAGTAAATGTTTCTTTGCAGTATGGTAAGCGCGTCTTATTCAAAGACGTCAATTTGAAATTCTTGCCAGGTGAATGTTACGGTATCATTGGTGCGAACGGGGCTGGTAAGTCCACTTTCTTAAAAATTTTGTCTGGCGAAATCACCCCGAACAAAGGTGAAGTCATCGTAGGCAAAAACCAACGTATTTCAACTTTGGCGCAAAACCAAAACGCGTTCGATGACTTGACCGTCGTCAACACCGTTATTGGTGGTCATCAACGTTTGGCGGAAATTATCGCTTTGAAAGAAAAATATTATGCACTCCCCGAAATGACGGAAGAACAAGGCAACGAATTGGGGGATTTGGAAGCCGAATTCGCCGAATTGGACGGTTGGGACGCGGACAGTAACGCGCGCATTATGTTGTCGGGTTTGGGTGTTGATGAAGACTTGCACGAACAAAAAATGGCGGATCTTGATGTCAAAATCAAAGTTAAAGTTTTGTTGGCGCGTGCTTTGTTTGGTAATCCAGATATTTTAATTTTAGATGAGCCGACCAACAACCTTGATTTGGCGGGTACACATTGGCTGGAAGAATTCTTACTTGATTTCAAAAATACAACCATTATTGTTTCGCACAACCGCCATTTCTTGAACCAAGTTTGTACCCACATTTGCGATGTGGACTTTAACCAAATTAACATGTTCGTGGGTAACTACGATTTTTGGTATGAAACCAGTCAGTTGTTGTTGAAACAACAAAAGGAAGCCAATAAAAAGGCCGAAGCCCGCGCACAAGAATTGAAAGACTTTATTGCGCGTTTCTCCGCGAACGCCAGCAAATCGCGTCAAGCCACCAGCCGTAAAAAAGAGTTGGAAAAACTGACTATTGAAGACATTAAGCCGTCTTCGCGTAAATATCCGTACATTAACTTTGAATGTGCGCGCGAACCAGGTAACGAAATTTTGGCGGTGGAAAATTTGACGGTGGACGGCTTCTTCCGCAACGTTTCTTTCCGAGTAAACAAAGGCGAAAAAATTGCGTTCATGACGGATAAAAGTTTCCGCATGGATAAATTATTTAACTGTATTATGGGCTTGGAAAAACCCGACAGTGGTACAGTAACCATTGGCAAAACCATTACGACTTCGTATTTGCCAGTCGATTATCGCAGTTATTTTGAAAAGTGCGACTTAAACTTGTTGGATTGGTTGAAACAGTATTCGACGGATACCAACGAAACCTTTATCCGCAGTTGGTTAGGTCGTATGTTATTTTCGGGCGAAGAAGCCTTAAAGAAAGCCAACGTCTTGTCGGGTGGTGAACGTGTGCGTTGTATGTTAGCCAAAACCATGTTGGAACAAGGCAACTTGTTGATTTTCAATGAACCGACTAACCATTTGGATTTGGAAAGTATTACTGCGTTGAACCAAGGTATGGAACGTACCAAAGCCGTCTTGCTGTTCTATACTAGCGATGAAGAAATTATTAATACAGTTGCCACCCGTGTAATTGAAATCACGGCCGACAAAATGCACGACCGTGTGTTAGTTTAATTGATTATTGGCAAATTCTCCGTTTCGTGTTGTTGTTCCGAAATGGGAATTCGTGGCAAGGTTTTTCCGCGCTTGGGCTGTTGTACATGTGCGTTTGCTTGTGGCGCAATGGCGGTCACACTTTGCGTTTCTAATGCATGCAAACGGTGTTTTAATTGTTGATTATGTAAAGTCATCACGCCTAACAAGCTGGTACTGACCGCGACAGCACAGACCAAAACCCAAATCGCGATACTATGACGGCGTGAGTGTTTGCGCGGCGTTTGGTGGTCGGCGAAGATGACCTTTCCTTGGTAATTGCGTTGGTGTGCTTGCGTAGTATAAGATTGCATGTTCCCTCCGTGCCTAGTATCTATCACACGGGACAGACTTATACGCGCTTAACGAATTCCGCAAGCATTACTCATGCAACTGTTGTTTTGGTTGACGGGGCAAGTGTTGGCTTGTCCGTTGTTTTGGTTGCAACCACACTGACAACCACATTGACAACTGCATTGACATCTGGATTGATTGCCACAGTTGTTTGATTGGTTGTTGCCACAGTGTACGCAACGGAAAGCCCAGTGTACAAAATCACCCACGGTTGGACATTGATGACACATCTTTGGTACCTCCTTTATTTCAGCATACGCGTGTGGTCGTAGAAATGTGTCTGGTTTTCAAAACAGCTGCGGTGATGTTGTAAGCCAAAATTTGTTGGTAAGTTGGCATTTGTAGCAATTTACGTTCGCGGGGGTTGGTCAAAAATCCGCATTCAATTAAAACGGCTGGGCAGGGCGAATGTTCTACTAAATTAAAATCCGTGGGTTTGGGTGTCTTGTAAATTGGCAACCCGCTCATGTTGAATTGGTCTTGAATTGCAGTGGCGTAAGTTTGGCTACCTGCGGTTTCGTTGGCGTAAAAACATTGTAAGCCTTGTACCGTGCTGGACGGGTAAGTGTTCAAATGAATGGAAATTACTAGATCGGGGTTTAGTATGCGAATTTTTTCACGACGTTTAGCCATGTCGTCCACCTTTTTATTACGGGCATGTGGGGAATTCAAACTGTTTTCGTCGGTACGCGTAAATGATACTACACAACCGCGGTTTTGTAATTCTGCACCTAATATTTTTACAATTTGCAAATTGAGTTCGGCTTCGTCGACACCGTCGACACATGCACCATGGTCTAAGCCACCGTGACCCGCATCTAAAACCACATGAAATTGTTCTGGGGTAGTTACTGGTGTTGCGCCCATCATGGCACAGCCAACCAACCCCAATGTCAAAATGACAAAGCATAAACCAATTGCGAAGTAGCGGATTTTTATGTATATTTATGTAAGATGCGTAACATGCGGGTCTATCGTTTTCAGCGCAATGCGGCCAAGGATTTGTTCATGGCTGTTTTCTTTTTTGCGTTAATGGAAATTTTGAATATTTTGTACCCGATGATTTTGAAAAATTTAGTTACCGAAAAAATTAACAATGCTGATGGTGTTTTGCCCGATGTGGGACAATTCTTGTTAGATGCCGCGATTGTTTTGGTTCTGTTGATTGTGATTTTCTTTGTTTCTTTGTTTGCGCGTAATCGGGTCAGTGTTTACGGAATTCATTGTCGTTCTAATGCGCGCAGCATGCTCTATGAAAAAATGAACCGCGTACCGACCAATGTTTTGTATGAATATGGTACCAGTAAATTTTTGTCTTGCATGATTGAAGATAGTTACTGGGTCAAATATCGTCATGAACAATTTTTGCAAGCCTATGTCTATTTCTTCGTTACGATTTTAGGTAGTTGTATCATGATTATGACTTTGACGCCCATTTATGTTTTATTTATCTTGGTGGCGGTCTTGGTGGAAGTTGGTGTTTTGTTAGTTCACCGTAAAATTATTGCTAAGCGTATGGCGGACGCGGTCAACGCCTATGACCAATCCATTATTACAACTCGTGAAAGTATTGCTGGCGCGCGTGATATCCGTATTTTGGGTAAACAAGCAGAACGTTTGAAAGATGCGGCTGAACAAAATAAAAAACTGTCGCACGAAGTTTACGATATTGACCAATCAAAACACATTTTCGAATGTACTAATAACATTATTTTTGGTATTGTGACGTTTGGAATTATTTTGGCGGGTGCCATGTCGGTAACCACACAAAACGTTGCTGAACAGTTGGTGGTCATCAACACAATTTTACAGTACATTACTTTGTGTACGTCCGCGACTTTAAACATTTTCAATTTGTTGATTAACCCGATGACCCGCGGTCGTATTGCTTACAAGCGTATCGACGAATTTATGCAATTACCCGAAGAAGACATAGACACGGGCATGACCAATGTAGATACCACCTTTGGCAGTTCATTGGTTATGTATCAAGTCAACCACCGTTTTTGGAACGGTCGTAAAACAATTGAAAATTTATCCATGGAATTACAAAAAGGTAAAATGTTGGCGTTCTGTGGTGAAGTTGGTGCAGGTCGCACGTCATTGATTAAAATTTTGTTGCGCTATTATGACCCAACCACTGGGGTAGTTTTGGTCAACGGTATTAACTTAAAAGATATTAACAAGCAATATTATCGGGCAAAAATTATTTCGTATTGCCCGACTTACCCAGAGTTTATTACGGGTACTGTACGCGAAAACATTCAACTGTTCAATCCCAATGTTACCGACGAACAAATTTTGTCTACCTTTAACGAAATCGGCGCCACAAATTTGGCGGTGTTGCCGTCCTTTTTGGATACCCAACTGTCCGTTCGTTCACAATTGCCTGAACATGTCAAAGCCACAATTAGCGTAGCTCGTTGTATTTTGAAACCCGCAGAATTTTATGTTTTTGACGGCAGTTTCATTAATTTACCTAACCATGTAATTCGCAGTGTATTACAAAAACTCCGTGCGGAAAATAAAGCCTGTATCTTTACGACGACGCGTCCCATTATTTGTGAATGTGCGGACGAAGTTTTCTTTGCAAAAACCGACCACAGTTACATTAAAGGTACCCACGCTTCCTTGTTGGCAAGCAATAAAGAGTACGCGGAGTTCTTTTTGCAAAACGTACAAGAGGAGGGTGAGCCGGCATGAAAAAGCACAAGCAATCAGTATTTATGCGCGTCATGTCGTATTTTAAGCCGTTAAAGTGGCGAATTTTAGCTGTGATTGTTTTAGGTTTGATTGGCATTGGTATGTATTCTTATATGCCCAATATGACCGCCGATGCCTTAAACACGTTTGAAGACTGGGGTTTGAACCATAATCTTGCAGTCGTTTTGAAACCGTTGATTTTGTATTTGGTACTGTGTATTTTGTCCGAAACTTTTGCGTTGATTTGCAAATGCATTATCATTAACTACGAATACAAAGTGACTTTGGACATTATGTATGATGCCCGTCGTAAAATGGACGTTTTGCCGTTGTCGTTTATTGATAAATTTGAAATCAGTGAAACTACGCACAAATTCGCGGTTGGTCGCGTTTTGTTACAACAATGCTTAGCCATGGTTTATTCCATTGCGCGTACCATTTTCTTCTTCGCGTTGAACATTGTCATGATGTTGTCATTGAACGTGACATTAAGTTTCTTGGTTATTTCGTTATTACCAGTCACGTTGTTTATTGCGCGCGTTGTCGTGAAAAAGACGCAAAAGTTTTACACCCGCAAAGAAGAATTCAGCGCTCGCATTTACAACTTTGTGGAACAGCATGCCACCTTACACGGCTTTTTCCAAGAAAATGGTATTATGGGCGACGACGAATTCGCTTCAATCAATACGGGTAAAAGCGTAATTGCGGTTAATACTGTGGTGGGCTTAAACGACAGTTACATCAGTTTCTTGTCCAACTTTATGTATTTGGCGATTACCGTAGTGTTTGGTATCTTGGCGATTAACGGTCAATTATCCATGGCTGACTTTGCCATCTTGCCAGCGTTCTTGTTGTACAGTTCGCGTTTCTTGTCCAATACTAAAATTATTACGACCGCGTCCAATGTCATTCAACCGACCAAAAGTTATGCTAAAGTTTTCTTTGGAATTATTGATTGCCCTGACGACGTGACCGCCGATGAAGATGTAAAAATTAAAAAAATCGACGGCGATATCGTGTTTGAAAATGTTTCGACCGAAAAAGTTAAGGATATTAACTTTACGATTCCGTTTGGCAGTTCGGTGGCGTTCTTAGATGAGGAAAGTGGTACAGGCTCCGCAATTGTTGATTTGATGACCAAATTCGAGTTGCCAAAAGCTGGTCAAATCAAAGTTAACGACGTTAACTTGGCGCGCATTCGCAGTAAAAAATTCTATGAACGCGTGGGCATGTGTTCGGACCGCCCCTTCTTAATTGATGGTACCATCGCGGAAAACATCATGTATGGGGTAGGTAAAACTTTACCGGAAAACGTTATTCAAGCCGCCCGCATGTTTGGTTTCGACCAATTTATACGTCTGTTACCAAATAGTTACCAAACGCACATTACCGAAAACACTGTCATGTTGACCAATGCAGAACAACAAGCCGTAAACTTAGCGCGTACCGTGTTGCATGCACCCGATTTGTTAATTTTGAACAAAGCCTTAAACTGTTTTGATACGGCTTCGGAAAAGAAATGTAATGACGTGATTATCAATAAATTAAAAAATCGTACCCGTATCATTGTAACTACTAAAATAAAAACCATTCAAAATGTAGATTGTATTTACGTCTGCCAAGGTGGTCGTATCGTAGAGTCTGGCACGCACGACGAACTGATGGCATTGCAAGGCGAATACTACCGTCGTTATAAAAAATCATAATAAAAATGACCCACATTCGTAGGTCATTTTTTTAGTGTGCATTATTAGTCTTTAATTTCTTCAAAGCGGTACTTTTGTGTAGCGTCGGGATATTTTTCGTGGTCGACTTCGGATAAGAACATACTCAGCGGGCGCGCGTAAATGCCGTCTTTGTGATTGGTTTTGCCATTGTTGTCCATACAACGGTACACAACTAAGCGTTCACCAGTTTCACTGTGTGTCGCCATCGTAATCACAAATGACCTTGCTCCTTTGAAATGTCTCCACATGGTAAATGGTTTAACTTCGCGTTCCATGATTTCCTCCTTTTGTTTATTCAACTTTACCGCAACAGTTTTTATATTTTTTACCGCTACCGCAGGGGCAGAGGTCGTTGCGTCCAACTTTTTTGGTGTTCGCATTTTTCACGATGACGGATACCGGCTTGGGTTTTGGTGCTTCTTGTTTTTCGATGCGTACTTTGAACAGGAAAGTCGCGCTTTCCGAGTTAATTGCATCAATCATCTGGTTGAACATGCCAATGGCTTCACGGCGATATTCCGCCAAAGGATCCTTTCCGCCGTAACCGCGCAAACCAATACCATTACGCAAATTAACCATGGCATCAATATGATCAACCCATTTACGGTCAACCACCGACAACAAAACATCACGTTCAAATGCATCAAAGTTGAAACCTTCGTCTTTTAATTTTTTAATTTTTTCTTCGTATTGTTCGTTGACTGCGTCCAATACCATTTCATAAACATCGTTAAAGTTGGCGCCGTCTGTGTTTTCTTTGTCCAAATATTCGGTATGAGTACCAAATAAGCGGTCGGACAAAATTTGGTTGGCTTTGGTCAAATCCCATTCGGTAAAGTGGCTCATGGGGTCAATTGCTTGACTAACCACGCTGTAAACAATGTCGGGGAAGCATTTCAAAATTTGTTCGTGAACGTTTTCGCCGTCCAAAATTTTGTCGCGTTCACGGTAAATTGTCATACGTTGATCGTTCAAAACATTATCGTATTCAAAAGTTACGCGACGACTGTCAAAATAGTAACCTTCCACGCGTTTTTGAACACGTTCAAAAAGTTTGGTAATCATTTTACTTTGTACATCGTCCAAATTCAAGAAGCGCATGGTGCCGCTAATCACATCTTTACCAAAACGTTTAATGATTTCATCATCGCAAGAAATATAGAAAATTGAACTTCCGGAGTCACCTTGACGACCAGCACGACCACGTAATTGGTTATCAATACGACGGCTGTCGTGGCGTTCAGTACCGATAATGTGTAAACCGCCCAATTCGACGACTTTTTCGCGTTCAGCATCGGTTTGTTTTTTGAATTGTGCTAAGTAGTCTTTGAACAATTTACGGTTGGCTAAGATTTTTTCGTCCGTGGTTTCAAAATAAGCCGTAGCATCATAAATTTCTTGGTCGGTTAAACCATCTTTTTTCAATTGGGTCATCGCCATATGTTCGGGGTTACCGCCCAAATGAATATCCGTACCACGACCCGCCATGTTGGTGGCAATGGTCACACTGCCAAGACGTCCCGCTTCTGCAACGATGTCGGCTTCTTTTTCGTGGTTCTTGGCGTTCAAAACCACGTGCGGAACTTTTTTAGATTTCAAATAACGCGAAATTTCTTCGCTATGCTCAATCGTGGTTGTACCAATCAAAACTGGTTGTTTGCGTTCGTAGCGGTAGAGTACATCTTCGTAAATTGCGCCCAATTTGTTTTCCATGTTTTGAAAAATAACGTCGGGAGCATCTTCACGAATGACTGGTTTGTTGGTTGGAATTGCGACTACGTCGATACCGTAGATTTTTTTGAATTCGTCTTCTTCGGTTTTGGCTGTACCTGTCATACCTGATAATTTACGATACAACTTAAACAAGTTTTGAATGGTAATGGTCGCAACTGTTTTATCTTCGTTTTTAATTGGCACACCTTCTTTGGCTTCAATCGCTTGGTGCAAACCATCGCTGTAACGGCGACCCAGCATTGCACGACCAGTGTTTTGGTCGATAATGATAATTTCTTTGTTGGCGTTAATAATGTAGTCAACATCGCGCGTAAACAAGTGGTGCGCTTTCATGGCGTTGTTAATAAAGTGGTTTAATTCCATGTTGTTGGCATCACTGATGTTTTCAATGTTAAAAGCGCGTTCGGCTTTGGCAAAACCAGATTCGGTAAAGCGTACCGCACGTTCTTTCAAATCGATTTCGTAGTCGTCTTCACTTAAAGAACGGGCAAACTTATCCGCAACACGGTAAAGTTCGCTGTTGTCTTTGGTTGGTGCTGACATAATCAATGGGGTACGGCTTTCATCAATTAAAATACTATCAATTTCATCGATAATGGCATAGTTCATACCGCGTAGCACACGTTCTTCTTTGTGGTGTGCGACATTATCACGCAAATAATCAAAACCAACTTCGCTGCTGGTAACATAAGTAATATCTTGGCTGTATGCTTGCTTTTTTTGGTCTGGTGTCGCGCGCGACAAACTTAAACCCACGGTCAACCCCAAAAAGCGGTGGACTTTACCCATCCATTCACTGTTACGTTTGGCCAAATATTCGTTGACTTCAACAACATGTACACCTTTACCCGCCAAAGCGTTTAAGTACGCGGGCATGGTCGAAACCAAGGTTTTACCTTCACCAGTTTTCATTTCGGCGATACGACCTTGGTGTAAAGCAATACCACCTAAAATTTGAACATAGTATGCTTTTTGTCCTAAAACACGATAAGCGGCTTCACGAACAGTGGCGAAAGCTTCCGGCAAAATATCATCTAATGTTTCGCCGTCTTTTAAGCGTTGTTTAAATTCCGCAGTTTTCGCAACTAAGGCATGGTCGTCCAATGCTGCATATTCATCTTCTAACGCGACAATCAAATCGGCAATGCGTTGCAACTTGCGCACGGAACGCGTATTATCACTTGCAAATAAACCCATAAACACAGTATATACAAAATTTGCACATGCCACAATCATAATCTTACGAACATTTGACATGCTTAGCCCAATTGTGACACGAATTGACAGCACAAAGAACTTTTACTTTGTCATAATTTGGCAATGAAAAAATTTTTGTTGTCAGTTCTGTCGATAGTTTTGGTTTGCATTTTTGATTACGCCGCGGTGGCAGGTGTAATTCGACCATTTGCCGTCGCTTTTGTGTTTGTTTTGGCGGTAACGTCGGTGCATAAAGTAATTCCAGTTATTACTTTAATCTTGGTCGAATTGTGGCGTTGTCCCGAGCAATTAAACATGATTAGCGTGGTTTACGCTTGTGGTTGTTTTTTATTGACCGCGTTAATTGTGCGCTTAATTAAAGGGCGTAGGCGTTTATATTTCCCAGTAATGTTGGGTGGGTTTGTGGTTTCCCAAGGTGTTAATGTTTACATCGCAATAATGCGTTACAATATCATTGCGCAAAGTTTAATTGCGGTTTTGGTTGGTGGAATTTTTTTACTGGCGGCTTATGTTTGTGTGAAAGCCATAGCGCAAAAGAAATTTGTCTTTCCGTGGACGATTGACCAAATTGTCAGTTTATTATCCTTGGTTACTATTTTAGCGTTAGGTTTATGTGGATTTGATAATCCCTATTTTGACGTTTATAAATTTGTCAGTTTGTTGATTGTGTTGTGGGGTGTGTTTTATGTTAATCCTAAATCTACGGTTATGTTGGCGGCGGCTTTGGGACTGGGTAAAGCCTTTGCTACTACTGATTTAATTTATGTTGCGGTAATGGTTTTATTGGCGATTGTTTGTGTAATTTTCAAAAGCAAACAGCGGATTTACAGTATTGTGGCTTTGGTTTTTGCCGACTTGGTCATTGGTTTGTATTTTAATGCTTATAACTCTTATGATTGGTGGAGTTTGTTACCGCTGGGTAGTGCAGTGTTAATGTTTTTATGTGTCCCACGTTCCGCCGCGCGCTATTTCACTTTTGGCGCCGAAGGTTTAGGCGGGTTCTTGGTTTCCAAAAATACCATTAACCGCAACACGGCAGGTATTTCCATGCGCATGCGTTCTTTGGCGGCTGTTTTTAACGAAATGCAGAACACCTACCGCAACTTAACCCGTGCAGCCTTGCCACCGCAAGAAACTGCAACTTTGATGTGTGGCGAAATTACGGGCAATGTGTGTGCCAACTGTTCGCATCGTGGTGTTTGCCGGAAGACGACCGCCGCAACCAAAGAAATTGAAACGGGGATTACGACTTTGGCACAAAATGGATTAAAACATGGTACGGTAACTTTGTTAGATGTGCCGAATACTTTGTCGATTAAATGTACGCGCGTCAACACTATGATAAATGCCATGAACAAAATTTTGGTCGTTAACCAAAATAAAGAACAAATTATTGCGGGTTTAGATAGTGGGAAAATCTTAATGGCGAATTTGTTATCTGGTATTTCCCAATTGTGCAGCAACTTCGCCAACGATGTTTGTCGTATGGTGGTCTTTGATAATGAACGCGGGGAAATGGTTAAAGAAGAACTTTTGTTCCGTAACATTTATGCGGAAGATTGTTTGATTACTAAAAACACCCAAAACGAATATGTTGTATCGGTTTTGGTGCCACGCACAGATGCCAAAAATCAGCGCATTGAAAAAGTGGTCAGTCATGTTTGCGGTCATAAAATGATTGTCGACGAAATTGTTGATGCGGACACCAAGGGTTACGCGATTGTTTCGGTTCGTTCTGCACCTAAGTACGCGGTTTTGTTTGGAATGGCGGGGATAACCAAAGGAATCAATCAAACCAGCGGAGATAATTTTTCCTTTTTACGCGTAACCAACGAAAAGACTTTAATGGCACTTTGTGATGGTATGGGGGCGGGGGAACGCGCGTCACGAGCCAGTACCTTGGCGCTATCTTTGGTGGAAAACTTTTACAAAGCTGGTTTCCCCGATGAAATCATCATGTATTCGGTTAACCAATTATTGACTTTTACTGGACAAGATGTTTTTTCCGCGTTGGATATGTGTATTTTTGATTTAGCGACTGGCGATGTCGATTTCGTTAAGGTCGGCGCAGCTGATGGTTTTATTAAACGCACACGAGAAGTTGAGGTCGTCGAAGCGGGTTCTTTGCCGTTAGGAATTTTGGAAGATATTCAGCCCAAAATTACTAAGGCTGTTTTGACCGCAGGGGATATGGTGATTTTGGTTAGTGATGGCATTTTAGACGCTTTTGGGGGTGAACGTGTGGCTTTGGCGGGTTTTATCAATAATTTGGACGTGACTACGCCACAACAATTGGCTGACCAATTGATTGCCAAAGTTACCGCCATGTCGGACGGCTATCCCAGTGATGATTGCACGGTTACGGTCGCGCAACTCGTAAAAATGTAATTTGCGGTTTATGCGGATAATGATATATTAAAGTATGGCAAACTTGTCGTGCGTCGATGCGTTAATTAACTGTTTCACAAAGTTGCCCGGGGTAGGTTATAAAACCGCGGAACGTTATGCTTACCGTGTGATTGAAATGTCGCGCGACGATGCCGAACAATTCAGTAAATCAATTTTGGCAGTTAAAAACCAAGTTAAATTTTGTCAGGTATGTGGTAACTTTGCCACCCAAGATAAATGCGAAATTTGCGCCAGTCGTCACAGCGATACTGTCTGCGTGGTGGCTCAACCCAAAGATATTGGTGTGATTGAACGCTGTCATGCTTATGATGGCACTTACCATGTTTTGCATGGCGTGTTGTCCCCATTGAATAAAAAGGGTCCAGAACAACTTAACATTAAATCTTTAATGCAACGTTTACAAAGTGGAGCAATTAGAGAAGTGATTATTGCTTTGTCCGCCGATGTGGAAGGCGAAGCAACCGCGAATTATTTGGCGGCATTGATTAAGCCCAGTGGCATTAAAGTTTCGCGTTTGGCAACCGGAATTGCCATGGGGGTTGCGATTGAATATGCAGACGAAATGACGATTGGCATGGCTTTGCGCAATCGTACCGAGGTGTTGTGATGGTTATTACTGCCAAGTTTTTACCCCAACTGTTTGCTTACGACGACGAAGAAGCCAAGCGTATTTTGCGTAATTTGAAAAAAGTTGAAATTAAACGCGAATATCAATTGGTCAATCTTGGGGTGCGTGAATTTGTTAGTATTCCCCAATTGGACGGTAAAGCTTTCCGCTACATTGAAAAACGTGGTCAATTATTCTTGCGTGAAAGCGTGTCTTCGGTCGGTGGTTTAGTGCAAGACAGCGCGTTAATTAACTTAGGCGATTTTACGTGGGGCGATGACGAAACAGGTGCCGAGTTGGAATATTTGGTACGTGTCAAAGATGCCAAAGCCAAACAACGCGCGCGTCAATTACAGGAGTGTGAACGCATTGCGCATGCTACCATTCAAAAAATTCAAAAACAATTAAAAAATGATGAAATCTTAAAAAAATGGCAAGAGGAATTGCAAGCCGACCGCCGTTTTGTGCGTTTAGGTAAAGAAGATTACTACCAAGCCCAAGTTGCCATTATTGCGAAGTATGCGAAAGATGATGAAACCTTGGCCAAACTGTTGGTGGAATATGACCAAAAAATTAACGACAAAAACGAACGGTGGTTGACCCAACCATTGAAGTTGGCTAAGCCAAATCAGAAAAAAGACCCGCAACGTATCGGCACTCAGCCACACGAAGGTATTGGCGAACTTGACCCCAAACGCCGTGAAGAATTTGAAAAATATTACGCGATTCGTTCGCAACAAATGACCCCTTATTTGACCAGTGCGGAAGAAATTGATAAAGACTTACCCGCGGCACCAACCATTATTGATGATAAACAATCTGTCCCCGCCACGGAACAAGCCCGTACGGTTGAACCCAAAAAGAAAACCGTGACCGCAGATTTGAAACAAATTAAACAGGCATTCCGTGTCCAACATGTTGCTACTAATTTGGAACAATCTAACCAAAATCAAACAGTTAATCCGGTTGCTGATGAAACCGAAATGTCCCGCTGATTATGAAAATTTGCAACTTTCGTCCGTTGGTTTGTTTGGCTTTGATTGCCGTGGTTACCATTGGTACAGCGATGCTTTCTTTGTCTGCGGCGGTGATTGTGGCAATCACTTTGTTTTTATTTTTGTGGTTTTGTCATTTACCGCACGAATTCAAAATTGTCGCTATGGCGGTTTGTGCGGCAGTCATGATAAGTTACATGCTGACCACAGCCTTAGTTCCCAATCCGTACCAAAGAACTTATGACCCCAACTCGGGATTGCGCGGAGTGGTGTTGGGTTACGTGCGTTGGTATTTGCCCATGTTTTTATCCCAAGATAACGCGGACATATTGTATGCCATGTTGTTTGGGGATAAAAGCGTGTTAGCTTGGGGTGTGCGTCAAGATTTTAACGTCGCTGGTTTAGCCCATGTGTTGGCAGTGTCTGGTTTTCATGTGGACTTATTGTACTTCGTGACTTGCGCCATTTTGAAGTGGTGTCGGGTACCCAAGCGCGCCCATCTGTGGGTAGTAACGCCACTTTTGTTGTTTTATGGTTACTTGTGTGGTTGGCGCTATGCGGTACTGCGCGCTGTGATTATGAGTTTGATTTACGCGGTCGCCAAACGTCACTTGCATGTGGCTGACCCATTGTCAGTCTTATCTTTATCTGCGGTCATCATTTTAATTATCTTTCCCTATGCCTTAGTTTCAGCGTCCTTTTTGTTGTCCTTTTCTTGCTTGTTGGGTATTTACTTTTGGTTTGATGCACTTCATCGCAAAATTCCAGTCAAATCCATCGCAATGTATTTGTCGGTTACCTTTGGCAGTTTCCCATTCTTTGTTTATTTCTTTGGTGGCGAATTGATTTTTGGTGTTGTATCTTCTGTGGCTTTGGTGCCGTTATTGGTGGTCAGTTTCTATTGTGGTATGTTTGCGGTCGTGACTTCTATCGGTGGAGCAGTGTTATACCTTGCGGAACCATTACTCAGTTTGGTGCGTTGGGTCGCCAATGGTATGGCGCGCTTGCCTTGCTCCATAATTCCCATCAAACAAAACATTCCCGCAATTTTAGTTTATTTATTGGCTGCAATGATTTTATCGCGCTTCGTGTTTTTGAAGCCCAAAACTAAGTACGTTTTATCCGCAGTGTTGTTTACTTGTTATTTAGTGTTACTTGTGGTTTAATATGAGTAATGGATTTCGCCCAGTTAAAAGCCAGTTTGAAAAACGGCGTTGCGCCCGCATACTTGTTGTATGGTACGGACTATTTTTTAATTAACAAAGCCGTAACTTTAATTCAAGCCGCGCTTCCCGATGCCGAATTGACCAAGTACGGCGAAGATGCGACCAATGATGAAATTGTCACCGCCTTAGCCACAACTTCGTTTTTTACCACCGCACGCTTGGTGGTTGCGACTTTGGGGGATAAACCAGCTTTGTCGGGGATTAACCAATATCTCAAAAATCCCGTAGCGGGCAACACTTTGGTCTTGATTACTTACCAAGAAAAGCCCATCAACGTTAAAGATGCAACTCCCGTCAACTGTAATCCGATGTCTGCGGACATTTTGATACCTTTGATTGCCAAACAAATTGCACCGCACCAAATTACACGTGATGCCGCTAATTATTTGGTTGAAGCTACGGGCGGTTATTACACTTTGATTGATAATGAACTAAATAAGTTTTTGGCGTTTTATCAAGATTTGCCCGTATGGGGGGTGGAGCAAATCCAACCTTACCTGACCAAAACTTTGGACTACCAAATTTACGAACTTGGCGCGGCAATTTTGGCGCATAAAACCACAGCGGCGTCACAAATTTTATCTTGGTTATTAAGCAGCAATACCAACGAATACATGATTTTTGGTGGAGTGGTTGCCCAAATGCGTCGTGCCTATTACGCGACCGCCAGTTCGGCGGACATCAATGTTTTGGGCAAAATGCTTGGCTGTTCGCCGTATGCGATTAAATACAGTCGCCGTGACTATGGTGCTAATCCCGCCATGGTTAAAGCTTGTTATGCACGTATTTTAGAATTGGAATACCAAATTAAGTCGGGACAAACCACAGTTACAGCTGCTTTGGACGCCTTAATATATCGTTGACATGTAATTGATACGGACAGCCGACCACATTAACCGTGGTTTCAGGTTGGTTTTGCATCTCACCTTGCCAAGTAAACGTTTTACCGTCCGCTTCCGCATCTGGTGACAAAATTTCCAAAATGTCGCCCGAATTAACTTTGTTTTTTAAGACCATGGTATCCGCACCTGTAACCAAACCGATAAATTCATAAGATTGTTCTTCGCGGGAAGCCGGATAATGTTGACCAGGTTCTTTCGCGAAGGTAAAGCCCAAAGTATACGGGCGGTGCGAAATTTTATCCAATTCGGTCATGAAGTCGCGCTTGATACCGTCTAAAGCTTGGCGGTAAGCATGCACGACGCCCGCGACATAATAAACACTTTTCATGCGACCTTCAATTTTCAAACTGGCCACGCCCGCGGCTTTGAGTTCGTCCAAGTGTTCAATTAAACACAAATCACGGCTGTTTAAAATGTAAGTGCCATGTTCGTCTTCTTCAATTGGCCAATATTCGTTCGGGCGTTTGGCTTCTTGTAACGCGTAACTGTAACGGCAGGCATGCGCACATTCGCCACGGTTACTTGGACGATTGGTCATGTAATTGGATAACAAACAACGCCCACTGTACGAAACGCACATTGCACCATGCACGAAAACTTCAATTTCGGCTTTGCCTTTAACTGCTTCGCAAATGGTTTTGATTTCGTTAATACTTAACTCGCGCGCCAAAACAATGCGCGTTGCCCCCATACGTACGTATTCCAAAGCCGTATATTGGTTAGTAATGTTGGCCTGGGTGGAAACATGTACAGGAATGGTAGTGTAGTCGCGAAAAACTTTAATTACACCAATATCCGCGACAATGACCGCGTCAACCTGTAACTTTTGCAAGCGTTTGGCGTAATCAATAATTCGCGGAAAATCATCATTGCGCGGAATAATGTTCACGGTGACATAAACTTTTTTTCCGCGTTTGTGCGCCATCTCGACGATTTGACCTATTTCCTCATCGGTAAAGTTAATTGCGTGGGCGCGCAGACTGAAATCTTTGCCACCCAAATAAATGGCATCGGCACCATAATCCAAGGCAATTTGCGCACGGGTTAAATCGCCCGCTGGCGCCAACAATTCAATTTCATTTTTCATCATTTCTATTTTAATGGTTAGCGGGTCAGTGGTGCAAGTGGTTTCTTGCGGTTGCGGATTGACCGTGAAAATGTTATATTAAAGGCAGTGAAAGTAACCGTTTACCGTGGAGAAAATTTTGTCGCAACCAATGAGTTCGTTTTGCAAAAAGCGGCGGCACAACCTTTGTTGGCACCTGTTTATGTTTTGGTGCCTGACCGTTTTACTTTGCAAGCCGAACGCTTTTTGTTGCAACAAAAGCCAAATTTGTTAAATACGCGTGTGGTCACTTTTTCCATGCTGTATCGCTTGGTTTCCGAAGAAATCAATTTTCGTCAAACACCTGTGGAAATTTTGGATAAGACCAGTGCGGTGTTGAATTTATGGACAGCCATTCATAAAATCCAAGGGCAATTGACTTGGTTTAAAAACAGCGCCGGGCATTACGACTTCGCGGAAAAAATGTTTAATACCATTAACCAAATGCGTAGTTCGTGTGTGGATTTTACCATTTTGGAAGCCCAAGCCCAAACTGCGGTTGCTAAGAAAAAATACCACGACATTAACTTAATCTACCAAGCCTATTGTCAGTTGATTGCGCCGCGTACCGATTCTTCGGGTATGTTGGAATTTTTGACCGCCCACATTGCGGAAAGTACAGCTATGCAAAACGCCGAAATTTTCGTTTGCGGGTTTACCAGTTTATCGCCCGCGCGTTTGCAAGTGTTAAATACTTTATGTCAAACAGCGCAACAGGTTACCATTGCCGCTAGTGAATCTGAATTGTGCGCGCAATTGTCCGCCTATAAACCTTACACAATTGAGGTCGACACCTTCGCTCCCAAGACTGTGACCGTTCGCAATGAAACCGAACGCGGGGAAGCCAATATTGTTATCGCTAAAATTGTTCAGTTGATTGCCGATGGCGTACCACCAGAAGACATTGTGGTTTTGCTTACCGAGTTCGACACTTTGGCACCCGTGTGGCAGGTAGTTGCAGAAAAATACCAGTTACCAGTTAATTTGGACGTGGGCGATAAACTCAGTACTTTACCCGAAGCCAAATATTTGCGCGACTTGTTGGAAGTTTTGGTCAATGATAATGCGGAAAATACATTGTCACTTTTATATAACAGTTGTAACACCATCGCGGAGCAAGACTTGTTTACTTTGGATAACCAAATTGTGGCGGGGGATTTGCGCGCACGCATGGTACCCGCAATTAAAACCTTAAAAGCAGTCAAAGATATTCCTGCATTGTGTGCACAATTAAAGGAACTGACCACAAACGAAAAACTACAAACCATTTTGGATCAAATTGCCACTGAATGTCGCGAACAACCCTATAATTTGCGCGAGTTCATTGCGTTGTTTTGGACATTGTGCAGTGCGACCAAAGTTTCTAACATTCCGCAATACATTGACCGCGTGTTGATTGCACCTGTGAATGATTGGGTACCCACTCGCGTGCAGTATTTATTCATTGCGAACTGTACCGCGGAAAATTTCCCGCAACCGCAATCCGACGATGACATTTTGCAGGAAGCCGATTTAGTTGGTACGCAGATTACACCAACACCATCTTTGCAACGCGAACGCAACTTCCGTCACGCCGAACTTTTACGTACCGTTGCCACCAAACAAATTATTTTTTCGGGTACGCACGAAGATTTTACCCCCGTGGCTTATCAACCATGTGTGCAATTTACTTGGCCTGACGCGGATTTTTTCCAAAGCCCAATTACCCAAGGGCGCGCATTGTTTTTCCCAGAAAATCGCGTCAATACTACGATGGTGGAAAAATTTTATAGTTGCCCTTATTTGAACTTTATCCAAAATGGTTTGAAATTAAAACCGCGTCCCATTCATCGGTTGGAAGCCAACACTGTGGGTTCTGCAATTCATGAAGCCTTACAAGAATATTTTACTCACGGTGATTTATCCAAGGCTTTGGCGGTCGCGCGTAACAAGTTGGCATTCGATTATCCACCTTTAACCAAAAACATTGAAAAAGAAATCCGCTTTATTATTAAGCGACTAACCGAAATTTTCGCCAACAGTAAATTTAATTTGGGTACTCAAACCGAAGTTTGTGTCAAACGTGACTTGAAACACGGTTTGACTTTAATGGGTCGTGTGGACCGTGTCGATGTTGCAACTACGGAAAACGGTCGCGCGTTTTTGTTATTAGACTATAAAACGGGCCATGTCGCTGGCAGTACGGCTAAACAAATTTACTTAGGCGAAAAATTACAATTACCAGTTTACAGCAGTATTTTGGCGAAACAATTAGGTACTGACAAAGACCACCACGCCAGTATTGTGGGCGCAGGTTATTTGCCGTTAGCCAGTGGTTACGCTGCCGACGAAAAAGAGTACACTATCAAAGGTTTTGTTAATCAGGAATTAAAAGATATGATTCCGCCGTCTTTGATTAAACCCAAGGCACATTATTATTTAGATGCGGATTTGATTGCGAAAATTTGTCAAAAAGCCAATGACTTGGTGGACGAAGCCATAGAAAAAATCTTGGCAGGCTGCGTCGCACCGCAAGCCGTTGCCGAGCATGTATGTGATTTCTGTCCTGTCGCTACTATGTGTCCTAAATATAAATTAGATTGCCGTGAAGCACGTGCGGAAAACAGCAGTATCAATTTCGCAACTTTTGGGGAGGTAGCACATGAGTAAAACTAAACGCCAACCAACGACTGAACAAAGTCAGGTCATTAACTCGGACGCCACCAGTATCAAAGTTTCCGCCAACGCGGGTAGTGGTAAAACTTTTACCATCATGCAACGTATTGCGGATATTATTGCTAATAAAAAATCCAGTTTGGAACAATTGTTAGTTTTAACCTTTACCGATGCTTCCGCACAAGATATGCGCAAAAAATTAAAAGAACAATTGGACGGTGTGGCAACGCCAGCCCAGTTGCAAGCGGCTTCCATTGGCACTTTTCACAGTTTCTGTTCTAACTTAGTGCGTGCGTGGTTTACTGTTGCCGAAGTCAACCCCAGTTTTACAATCATGGACGAAGTCGAAAGTAACAAAGTTCGTACCATGATTTTTGACCAAGTTGTTTTGGACCATTACGATCAAGTGGCGCGCGCGGTCGATTTATTTACCGCTAACAACCGCAAATTAGACGGACTGCGCGAAGTCGTGTTTATGATTTCCCAATTTTTGAACAGTCGTGAAGACCACGACCAGTGGTTAAAAGAACACGCTTTATCCGCTTATAATCCCGACGTTGACCACAACCCAGCGGTGCAAGCCTTACTTAATTATTATCGCAGCATGGCAACCAAATACCGCCAATACTTTTTGGAAACTGGCACACCGTCGCCCATGTTGGACAGTATGGTTGAACTTTGCAATCGTGTAATTTCGGCTTCCGATTATTCCGCGTTCCAAAAATTAGATTTGTCTTTACCCAAGGCTAAGTCTGGCGAGCTTAAAGAACAAAGTGAGGCTTTTGTTAATTTGCGTAAGGATTTTAAGAGCAAGGTTTGCGATAAAATTCCCGACGAATTCCAATTTTCGTTAGACCAAATTCAAGCTGATATAAAAACTGACCGTGTCATTGTGGAACAGTTATTACAATTGGTGCAATTTTTTGACCAAGCGTACCAAGCCAAAAAGACCGAGTATAAAAAGTTGGATTACAATGATTTGGAAAAATACGCACTGAAAGTTTTAGCTAATCCCGAAGCTGTGGCTGCCATTCGTGCGCAGTATAAATACATTTTTGTTGACGAAGGGCAGGACACCAACCCTGTACAATTCAAAATTATTGATATTTTACGTGGCAACGATAAGTTCTTTTGTATTGTGGGCGACGTTAAACAAAGTATTTATGGTTTCCGTAATTGCGAACCAGAGATTTTTGAAAACATGACCAACACCAACGGTAATTTAATTCCGATTATGTTACTGGGTAAAAATTTCCGCAGTACGGACCCAATTTTACACTTTGTGAATTCGGTCATGAGTCCGTTGATTCCGAATTATACAGAAACGCATAAGTTTACCATGATTGGAGAACCAGATTGGGACGCGGTTAAACGCGCGGTCACAATTCAAACCGTAGCCGATGCGGAAAGTCAATACGAATTAGTGTACCAACAAATTATTCAAGCCGAAAAACAATATGCTTTGTCCGATATCGCGGTTTTGTCCGAAACAGGAACGCATTTTGCCGAATTGCAAAACTACTTATTTGCACGTGGAATTCCCAATGTGGTCGACAGCGATGCGGACGCTTTTGATGAACCCGAAATCGCTTTATTAAATCATTTTTTGTTTGCGGTCATGAACACAACTAACGAATTACCACGTTACATAGTTATGCAATCCTTGTTTGGTTTTACTAATGACGAATTAGCACAAATCCGCTTGGGACAAATCAACCACGACTTGCAAATTAAATTGTCTGCCTTTGATGCGGTTATGGCAAAATACCGTGACTTGGGGCGCAAACTTTCCACTTATGAAGTTTTGACCCAAGTGGCGACCGAGTTTGGCATGTTAGAATTGCCCGCGGTCAGTGCTTTTTTGACCGCCATTCGTGGGTTACGTGATTTTGATACAGTCGCGCATTATTTGTATTTGGTCGAACATAATTTGGTCAAAATTCAAATCAATGTTGGCGCCAAAGTGCAAAACGCGGTTAGGTTAATGACAATTCATCATTCCAAAGGTTTGGAATTCCCGATGGTCATTTTGTACAATGCGGGCGCCAAATGGTCAGACCAGCATCGTGATACTAACCAAGTGGCGTTAGATAAAAACTTGGGTTTATGTGTGGCTTCGGTCGATATGGATAACTATGTTCAAAAAAGTCCAGTATTGCATGCGGGAATTAAAAAATTTCAAGCGGAACGCAACATTCAAGAAAAAATTCGCTTACTGTACGTAGCCTTAACCCGTGCCCAAAGTCGGTTGGTAATTATTGGTAAATGGAAGCGCAATTCGTACTTGTTAAATCCGGATTGTATGTTAGATTTGATTAACCCACTGGGTGCGCAGACGTTGGAAGACATTACGCCTTCATCTGTTAAAGCAGTAACCCACGTGCAACAAAAAAACCAAGTTAAAATTTGTCCGTTAGTTGGACACCCCAATACTTTGGTTAAGCAAAGTGTTACGGCGTTAGCAACCAGTGAAGAGCAGTTTCAAGATTATGTGGCGCCGACCAAATTTACGGGTGAGGGTGGTAAAGAATTTGGTACGGCATTCCACCGACAAGTGCAGTATGGCGATTTACCCGAAGCCGTGGCACAGTTGGTGGCAGGTTATACGGTATACCGTGAAATTCCGTTCTTGTATGTGGAAAACCAAGGCATTGTGCAAGGTATCATGGACTTGTTAGCGGTCAAAGGACAGCAAGCCATAATTGTGGATTATAAAACTACGCGTTTATCCCAAGCCGCGTTGGTTGCAAAATACCGCGAACAATTGCGCTTGTATGCCAAGGCTGTACCTGGTTATCAAATCCGCGCATATCTTTATTCTACTGTACACAATAGTTTAATTGAGGTATCATTATAATATGGCTACCAAACGTCGCATTTCAAATAAAGCGATTGTGATTATGAAAATTATTTCTGCATTGGGATTGATTTTTTCCGTGTGTTTGTATTTGTTTATGAATTTTGACGCATTCAAAGTTGACATGGGCTTTGGTCCTGACGGTGTGACTTATCGTTTGGTTTTCCCCATTTTATTGATGTTAGGTTTCAGTTTTATTGTCTACTATGTAGGTAACATGATTATTCGTGTGGAAACCAAAAAAAATTGGAAAGCGGACAATATGTTTATTTTATACCAAATTGTCTTTACTGGTCTTTTGTTAGTTACCATTTGGCGCTGGTTTTTGGTTGATTTGACTAACGCTAAATTGCCCAGTATCATTATGATTCTTAGCGGTATTTTGAATCTTTGCACTCCGAAAATTGTGGATAATAATAACCGCGATTTTTAATGTACATCGGCGTCATAAGTTCTTAACCATTCGTTAATGGTTTTGTCGCCATTGATTTTGGTATTACCACGTAAATCTTGATAATGGTACAAGGCGTGCAAAATTGCCAAGTCGGGTTCGCCGTCAAATTGAATCGTACTGCAATGGGCTAATGAGGTATCCGCCAACATGGCGCGAATATCAGTACCGTCAAAAGTCACGGTTTCGTAACTGATATTGTCTGCACCTGCCGTAGGTTTGAATTTTTCCGCTTCAATGTGAATGCCATTTGTGGTTTGGTGGATTTCCATTTTGGTAATTACCGTGGTGGAAAGTACTTGCATGTCATGACCAATCGTGTTTGGCAAAAGAATTAAAACCAATGCTAAAACAATCAAAATAAATTTTTTACCCCATAAATAATGTAAAGTGCGTTTAAGCATTGCGTTTTAACCCCCTCTTGATTAAAGTAACGACCGCCACTAACTGTACGCCAAAACGTAAAACCAAAGCAGTCAAAATTGCAACCGCAATCAGCCAATCCAAACTGCCACTGTTGGTTAAGTATTGTGCGGCTGTGGTTAAATCAATCATGCCCATGTTTTGATGTCGTCCTAATGGACCAAATAACAAGACAAACAAAACCATGAATAGTGTATACCCAATTCCGCATGCCAACGCGGTCATGTTAATGCGTATTAAATCGTGGTTGGATTTTTTGGTTTCCGACCCGAACGCCAAAACAAAAGTTGCGGTTTCAAAAAAGCCTAAGTTCATTAACATGGTAGGAAAAACATGTGTGGCGTTACCTTGCACCAAATCCGCAGGGTTGACCTGTAAACTATATAAAGTTGGTACAATGGCTAGCACTAAACCAAAAGTAAAGAACAACCATATCACTTCGCCCGCACGAAAAACCGCACGTGGTTGGCGAGTTAAAAAGAACAACCCTAAGCCGACCAAAGTAATCACAAATACAGTAATGCCCAAATTGGTAAACATGTCGGTATATGCCAACTGGAAAATTTGCTGTGCGGTCAAGACGACTTCGTAAATTAAAATTGGAATTAACAACCAACATAAAACGCGAAAGATTAACTTTTTGTTGTCGGTAAATTTCAAAATTAAACTGGCAATCACCACCAATAATAACTCGAACAGCACACACAGCAGGGCGGCTAACCATGCCCAACCGTCAGCACCATTTGCTAACATGGACGGTAAAGTCAGGACTTTGACACTTATGCTGTAAATAAAATAGCCGATACATAATTGGCGTAAGTTCAAATTTTGGTGCGACTTATTTTTGTCCATTTTTGTCCTCCATGGGTTTTTGGCGAATTGGATTACAGTTGGGAATACTTTGCGGACGTTTAATCATTTCGGGAAAAGGTACTTTTTCTAAGGCGTCTTTTTGGTCTTCGCCGATATACGGAGCAAATGGTGCTAAGTACGGCGCACCATAACTGTCTAGGCTGGCAGTGTAGACTAATAACACAACAAAGCCCGCTACCAGACCGTACAGTCCTAAAAAGCCACCAATTAAACAAAAGACAAAACGCAATATACTGGTTTGGGCAATCATGTTGGGCATGATGTAAGAGGTTATTCCCGAAATTGCAACCACCAATACCGTGGGTGCAGACAATAAACCAACCGAAGCCGCAACTTCGCCGACCACGAACACGGCAATAATACTGGTGGCAGAACCCAAATGTTTGGGCATAATCAAAGTTGCTTCGTAAATTATTTCAAACAATAAAATGACAATCACCATTTCAATAATTGGTGGAAAAAGGTCGTTGTCCGTGGCATTGGCAATGGCTGCCAAAGTATTCAACGGAATAATAGACAAGTGGTACAAACTGACCGCTAAAAAAAATCCAGGCAATAAAATCGCAATAAAAGCACCCAGTAGCCGAATGATGCGTTTTAAAGTTACGCCCGCGTTACCGCCATAGTAGTCGTTACTGTTTTGTACATTTTCTAAAAAAATGTGTGGAATGGTTAAAGCAACGGGGCTGCCATCAACCAAAATTGCCACCCGACCTTCCAATAAACGTGCGGTCACAATGTCGGGTTTTTCTTCCGAAGCTGCGGCCGCGTACAAAGCAATTGGGTCTGGATTCAACGCTTCACTCAAATATGAACTGTCAATAACGCCATCGCAGTCGATTTGTCGTAAGCGGTCAAGGACGGTTTTGACTACTTCGGGATCCGCAATGGTTTTAATATAACCTAATTTAACTTTGGTCTGGGTGTATTTACCAATGGTCAATTCAACCCAGCAAAGGTCTTTACTTTTGATGCGTTTGGTAATCAGCGCGGTGTTGGTGTCAATACTTTCGACAAAGCCTTCGCGCGGACCTAATAAAACTTGCCCCGTGGGTGGTTCGGTCAAACTGCGCTCGGGTGTTGGTGTAGAATTGGGCTTAGCCATACAGATAATATTTGCATTTTGTCGAAAAAAATTATATATTGTCTTCATGCATTGGAGTTATGAATTAGCACAAGAAATCTTAAAAAAATATCCTGACCGTAAAGAATACGTGGTCGCCAGTGGTATTTCGCCGTCGGGCAGTGTTCATATTGGTAACTATCGTGAATTTGTCACCCAGTATTATGTTGCCAAAGCCTTAAAATCCATGGGTAAAAAAGTTCGTGAGATTTTTTCTTGGGACGAATTTGACCGTTTCCGTAAAGTGCCAAAAAACTTTCCTGCTGACTATGCGCAATACATTGGTAAACCGTATGTGGAAATTCCGTCACCATACAGCCAAGGCGAAAGCAGTGCGAAGTACTTTGAACGTGAATTTGAAAGTGCTTTACAAAAATTAGGCATGAACGAAATTCCAGTTCAAATGATTTATCAAGCGGACGAATATCGCAGTGGTCGTTACGGTAAATCCATTGCCGAAGCGATTAAAAAACGTAAACAAATTTATGACATTATTATGTCTTTCAAAACCCAAGACGGCGACGAAGGGGAACGCGAAAATTATTATCCAGTCAACGTCTATTGCCCAGTTTGCGGTAAAGATGATACCACCATTCTTGGTTTTGATGAAAAGACCGATGTCTTAACTTATAAGTGCCGTTGTGGTCATGAACACAGCACGGACGTCAAAACCGCGAACAACATTAAGTTGGTTTGGAAAGTCGACTGGCCGATGCGTTGGCGTGAAGAAGGTGTTTGCTTTGAAGCAGCGGGAATTGACCATCACAGTGAAGGCGGCAGTTACGATGTCAGTTCGCGCATTGCACGTGAAATTTTTGGGATTGAACCGCCAGTATCTACCTGTTATGCTTGGGTGGGAATTCGTGGTGTAGGTAACATGCACAGCAGTACGGGTATCAATATCACTCCGAACCAATTGATGCAAGTTTACGAACCCGAAATTTTGCGTTATTTGTATGCAAAATATCCGGTCGGCGATGCGTTTGATTTTGGTTATGACGATACCATTATTCGTCACTATATGGAATTTGACCGCAATTTGGAAAAGTATTTGGCGCACGATGAAAGTTTGCCCGAATATGATAAAGCGGTTTACGATTTATGCTTAATGCCGAAAAGTCAAGGTTCTCGCGTTAATTTCAGTACTTTGGCAACTGTGGCTCCGTTGACGGGTTTCAATCAAGAATTGACTTTGAAAATGTTGAAACAAGCGGGAATTACCGCGCTCGGCAACTTTGAAGAACGTTTTGCCAAAGTTAAATTTTGGTTGGAAAATTATCAACCCGACCGCATTTATAAATTGTTGCCAGAATTCAACCGCGCTTATTACAACACTTTGACCGACGAACAGAAAGGTGTGTTAAAACAATTGGCGGAGTTCTTAAAAACTAATCACACCGAAAATGAAATTCAAACTTTCTTGTATCAAATCATTAACGACCAAAATTTGACTAAGAAAGAAAACCAACAACGCCAACAAACTTATTTTAAGATTTTCTATAACATGTTGTTTGGTCGTGATGCGGGTCCGCGCTTGTATTTGTACTTGGCGGTTGCCAATCGCGAAGACTACTTGAAACTCTTGCAAGAAATTTAATTTACGTTTATAATAGTACATTATGAACAATAAAGACATTCGCAAATATGATTTAATGGTACAAATCGGCAATCAAGGCGGGGCGGCTGCTTTGAAAGAATTGGCTGGTTTAGATTTCAACATGGCAATTGACCTGTGGGAATACAAAATGTTGAAAAATATTAACACTTTCGCGGGCGAAGATATTTTCCAATGTTTAGAAAGTGTTTCCGAAAGTAAATTGCGCGCCGCGGTTTTGGCTAATCCAGCTTTGCAAAAATTGATTTATGGCACCAGCGCAGAAAGTTGTACTGGCGCGAACTTGCAATTCTTGGCAAGTTTGATTGTGACTTCCAAAATTAACGAAGCCGAAGATATTTTGAAGATGGTTAAAAACAATCCATCTGGCGATTTTGCGGAACGTATCCATGCCGTGGTTGATGCGGTTTTTGCGTTGTCCATGGGCAAGACTGGTACCAAGAAAGCAAGCTTGAACCACAAACAAACTATTTTGTTGTTCGACTTTGTTTCCAAAATGAAAGCTGGTACCACCAAGAATTTATTGACCCAACGCCTGAAAGAACTTTAATCGCCAACCAGACAAAAAAAGAACGTTGCGGCGTTCTTTTTTTTGTGGTTATTTTTCTTGTTTGCGTAAATGAATTAACAGCACGGTAATGTCCGCGGGCGTGACACCCGAAATGCGGGCGGCTTGACCAATGCTGAGTGGTTTGATTTGGTTAAGTTTGATTTGTGATTCGCGACGTAAACCTTTGACGTCATTATAGTCCATGTCGGGCGATAAAGCGGTGGCTTCTTGACGACGAATTTCGGCAATCGCGGCTTGTTCACGGGCGATGTAACCGGCGTATTTAATTTCGGTGGTAATTTGGTCGAGTAGGTCAGTTGGTTCGTCGTGGATGAAGTCCGCCAAAGTGTGTTCTTGTTTGGCGACTTCTTGGCGAATTTTCGGGGTTACCATGTTACGAATTTTTTCCAAATGGGCTTGTTTTTTAGTAAACGCATCAAAGCGGAAATCGTCGACCAAACCAACTTCGCGACCAATCGGAGTTAAACGTTCGTCTGCATTATCTTGACGCAATGATAAACGATATTCCGCGCGCGCCGTAAACATGCGGTACGGTTCCAAAGTTCCTTCGGTGGTTAAATCGTCAATCAAAACTCCGATATAAGAATTGGTACGTGATAAAATCATTGGGTCTTTGTGGTCAATTTCACGTACTGCGTTAATACCTGCGACCAAACCTTGTGCCGCGGCCTCTTCGTAACCACTGGTGCCGTTGATTTGACCCGCGCAGTATAAACCTTTGTATTTTTTATGACGCAAAGAAGCCAACAACTCTAACGGGTTAATGCAAGTATATTCAATTGCGTAACCCGAACGAATAATTTCGCAATGTTCCAAACCTTTAATGCTGTGGATAAATTGACTTTGTACTTCGGCAGGTAAGGACGAAGACAAACCTTGCAAATAAATTTCGCGACTGTCCATGCTTTCACGTTCTAAGAAAGTTTGGTGGCGCGTACGGTCGGCAAAACGCGTAATTTTATCTTCAATACTGGGACAGTAGCGCGGACCTACACCGTGAATCAAACCACTGTACATGGCGGACTCTTTAATGTGTTCGCGAATGATTTGATGTGTGGTTTCGTTGGTATAAGCCAAATAGCACGGGCAAATGTTTTTAATGTGGTGTGTGGCTAAAAACGAAAAAGCACGAATGTTGTCATCGCCGTTTTGAATTTCGGTTTGGCTGTAATCAATAGAATCAATATCCACGCGCGCTGGTGTCCCTGTTTTGAAACGGCGGATTTCAATGCCCATGTCGATGAAAGATTGTTCCAAAGTAGTGGAATTCGGCAAACCAGTGGGACCTTCGAATTTGACGACCGAACCCACGAAAGTTTTACTTTGTAGGTAAGTACCTGTTGCGACAACAACCGCGCGGCAGTTAATTTTTTCGCCGTTAAAAACGACACCAATAATTTGTTGGTCTTGCCAAATTAAGCCGTTGATTTCACCAATTGCCAAAGTTAAATTTGGCGTGTTTTTTAATAAATCTACCATGGCTTCGTGATAGTGGGCTTTATCAATTTGCGCACGCAGGCTGCGTACCGCGGGACCTTTGGCGGCGTTTAACATTTTAATTTGAATTGCGGCTTTGTCTGCCAAAATTCCCATAATGCCACCCAAAGCATCAATCTCGCAAACCAAATGGCCCTTGGCGGTACCACCAATGGACGGATTACAAGGCAGCATACCAATACTGCGTTCATGTAAGGTTGTCAGCAAAACTTTTTTGCCCAAACGTGCGGCGGCTACTGCGGCTTCGCAACCAGCATGACCAGCACCCACAACTACAACATCAAAATCTTTTGTCATCTTTTCTCCTATTATTTACCCAAGCAGAACTTGGAAAAAATTTCATCTAAAGTTTTTTCGTCTACGTCCGACCCCGTAATTTTACCAATGTAACTTAAAGCCAAAGTAATGTTTGCGGAAATTTTATCTAATGGTTCACCAGTGTTAATTTGGTTCAATGCGTTTTGCGCTTGGCGTAACAGGTTGGCTTGTCGTTCGTTGGTCAGATTGACCATGCTGCCAATGGCTGCGGTTTTGGTAACCATGTTCACAATAGTTTTCAAAATCAAGTCAATGTTTTTGCCAGTCTTTGCGGATACTGCAATACCGTCGGGTGGAGTATCTGGGCAAAGGTCGCTTTTGTTATAAATAATTAAATGTTTCTTTTCGCGTGGGAAATCGACAAACTGTCGCGTTGTTGCATCAACTACCACTAATAAAATGTCAGCATTTTGCAAAGTTGCTTTGGCGCGGGCAATTCCTTGGACTTCAATCGCACTGGCGGCGTTATCGCGAATCCCCGCGGTATCAATCAAATTGATTTTAATACCTTGATAAGTAATCTTTTCCGAAATTACATCGGTCGTTGTCCCCGCAATGTCGGTAACAATACTGCGGTTGTCCCCAATTAAAGCGTTAAACAGACTGCTTTTTCCCGCATTTGGACAACCAATAATGCAAACGTTAATGCCATTTTTAATAATTTGTCCGTGGTTACCGGTGGACAGTAATTCTGCGATTGTGGTCTTGGCGTGGTCGATTTGGGTCATGGGCAAATCTGGCGATTCCAAATCTTCGGGGTAGTCAAGGTATGCATCAATTTGCGCACGTGCCGAAACTAGGTCGGTTTCAACTTGGCTCAGCAGTCCTTGTAATTCGCCCGAAACTAAACGTGATGCATTTTGCAATTCGGCGTCACTTTCTGCGTTGATTAAATCAAGTGTGCTTTCGGCTTGGCTGAGTGTCATTTTGTGATTCATGACCGCGATACGGGTAAATTCGCCTGGTTCGGCTGGTGTAGCACCATTTTGAATCATAGTTTGCATAATGCGGTTGACCAAGTGCCAACCTCCGTGCGCTTGAATTTCAATCACGTCTTCGCCCGTGAAACTGTGTGGGGCGGGAAAGTAAAGCGCAATTACGCTGTCGGTGAAATTATCGCCACGAATGGTACCTAAGGTTGCATGGCGTGGTTTTAACGGTTTATCAAACATTTTTTGCACAATAGACAATGCCTGTGCGCCCGAAAGACGTACAATACCTATACCACCAAAACCAACAGGAGTTCCAATACCGACAATCGTTTTCATTTTTCAATCATAGCATTAAATTCCAAAATATCAAAAGGGATACTTTCGATAAAGTCGCGTTGCTTTAGTTTGAGGAGATTAAACTCCCAAAAGTGGTCAATTTGTGTTTGGGTAATCACCGGCGTTGGAATCTTTAACGCGGCCGCAATTTGGGTGACACCTTCGTAAAAATTGTCGGGATCGACCGGCAAAACCACACTTTGTTTGACTTTGTGGTCAATCACAATTTTTGCCCAAACATTGATCATTAAACCTAAGTATAATACTTATTAAACGGTTCGGCAAGACTTTACCAAATGAAAAATAATTTGCCTTAAAAGCGGGTTATGGTTATCATATAGACATGGGGAAAATTTCGTTAGTGCTACCAGTTTACAATGAACAAGTTGTCTTGAAAGAAGTTTTGGCTGAATACATTGCCGACTTGGAAAACATTCGCTTGAAGAAAAAATATCAATGGGAAATTATTGCGGTTGACGATTGCAGTACGGACGAATCGCGCTTGATTATGTTAGAATACGCTCGTAAACACCAAAATTTCCGTATCGTGACTTTGGCAGAACGTTCGGGTGAGCATACTGCGGTAACCGCGGGATTAAGTGTGGCTTCGGGCGACATTGTTATGGTTGCGGAAATTGATATTCAAAACCCCATGGGCTTTTTGGAAAGTTTGTTAAACGAACATTTGAAAAGCGGAGTACCAATTATTTATGGTTATCGTCAATTTACTGGTTGGCGTCGTCGCAAAGCTTTAATGACCGACCGATTAACCCGTATGGCATGTAAATTGTTTATGTTGGACGGCTACTTCAACGGGATTGTGAATGTGGAATTGTATACTGCCGATGTGGTTGCGGTTCTGCGTGATAATCCATCAAAAACCAAATACATGCGCACCATGAACAACTGGGTCGGTTGGGAAACCAAAGAATTTTGGTACGCCAGCGAATATACAAACAGTGAAGCCAAAGCCAAAATGGAACAATTGCGTCGTCGCAGTCGTGGCAACACTGGTTTCAAAAAGACTGGTCATGTCAGTTCGGTCTCGACTTGGTGGGGTATTTTGTTTTTAATGTTGGCGACGCTCAGTTTTACCGCGGGTGGTTTGACCGTTAGTTTTGCACACCCTGTTTTATTATGGATTTTGTTTACGGCGGGCTTTGGATTTGTGCTTTTGGCGTTAATGTCGTTTATGCGTACTTTGTTGCTGGCACGGATTGGTAAGGTCAAGTACCGCGACGGAGAAGTCGTTTACGAGATTAAATCAATCTTAAATCGTTAATCATAAAAAGGGAGAAGAAAAAAATGAGAATTGGTATCAATGGATTTGGTCGTATCGGTCGTTTGATTTTGCGTAATACTTTACAACGCAAAGACGCTACCGTAGTAGCAATTAACAACCCGGGTATGACTTTGGAATACGCCGCGTATATGTTGACGTATGATACGGTACACGGAAAATTAAACGCCGACATTAAAATCGACAATGAAAATGGTGCGTTGATTGTCAACGGTCAAACCATTAAATTTTATACTGAAAAAGACCCCATCAATATTCCATGGGGTAAAAACCGTGTTGATGTTGTCTGTGAAGCCAGTGGGGTATTTACTACGGCTGAAAAATGCCAAGCCCATTTAGATGCTGGTGCTGGTAAAGTAGTGATTACGGCACCCGCCAAAGACAATGTGACCCCCACCTATGTTATGGGCGTCAACGAACAAGATTATAATCCAGACCAACGTATCGTTTCCAATGCGTCTTGTACTACCAACTGTTTGGCACCATTGTGTAAAGTTATCAACAACCGTTTCGAAATTGAAAATGGCTTGATGACCACTGTGCATGCGGTTACCGCAACTCAAAACACTGTTGATGGTTCCAGCGCAAAAAACTGGCGTTTAGGTCGTGCGGCGTATGATAATATGATTCCGTCGACTACGGGTGCCGCGAAAGCCGTGGCTTTGGTTATTCCCGAATTACAAGGCAAATTGACCGGAACCAGCCTGCGCGTACCAGTTGCCAACGTTTCTTTGGTTGATTTAACTTGTACTTTGAAAAAACCTGCCACTGCGGAAGAAATTTGTGCCGCGATTAAAGATGCCAGTACGCACGAAATGAAAGGTGTCATCGAATATACCGACGTGCCAGTAGTTTCCAGCGATTTGAAGGGCAACCCACATACTTGTATTTTTGATGCCAAAGCCAGTGTGTTTTTGAATGACCATTTTGTAAAATTGTTTGCTTGGTACGATAACGAATGGGGTTACAGTGTGAAAACCGTGGACTTGGCTGTTCACATTTGCAAATAATCAAAAAACCGCCAATCGGCGGTTTTTGTTTGTCATCAGTCGCGGTTCGGCTCTGCGGTAGTTTCGGCAGATTGTGCTTGTTCCAAAGCGTCCAAACTTTTACGGCGAATCTTTTTGCAGGCGTAATCCAAAATTACACTGTTAATACAAAAGGTTTGACCATCAATTGTAAAACGGTCGGTCAGTGTTTGGTGTTGTGATTTACAAGCAAAAATTGCACAATCTTGCAAATTATTGGTAATTGCTTGCATGGCTAATGCTTCGTCAATACGTTCAAATTCGTCTTGTCTGGTTTGATAAAGTTCAGACTTGGTGGCTAAATATTCGTTCTTGGTTGCATCTTGTTGTAACCAATCGGCGTATTGGTCGGCTCTGTTTTGAATGTCTTGCTTTTTATTTTCCAAATGTTGTTGAAATAATTTTTTGCCAATTAAGAAACGCTTATTGTCCAAATTGGCCAATTTTTTATCAATCTTCGCAATACGTTCTGGTGCGTGCGTGTAGTTGTCAATGTAATCATCGTGAATTACTTTGGAATAAACTTCATAGCGTTCGTTACTATCGCCGACCGAAATCTTAAAATTATCTTCCATATTAAAAGCGGTTTTTTTACGGTAGTCATTGGTAAAAGTGTAAGCGTCTTGCCATTCTTTGCTGGCAATACATAAATCTTTGTAGCGTTGAAAATTTTCGATTTGCACTTTGTCAATTTTGTCGTCAACAAAAGCTTTCATACCACGGTATAATTTATAATATCTGTTTATAACTTCGCCAATAAACTGGTAATCATCTGCTTTTAATAGTTTTTCGTTTCCCATAATCATAAATTATAATATGCCAAAAAAATCCGCCAAAGTCAATAGTGCAGGGCGGATTTATGTAAGTGCTGATGATTAATTGTTGTCTTTAATGCCGTAAAGGTATTTTAACGGGTTATGCGATAATTCC
>JAZLKE010000015.1:0-55074 GCA_045597505.1 Clostridia bacterium
ATATTCATTCATAGCATCATCAAAGAAACCGTCATTGGTTTGGCGACCTATAGCTTTACGGTTACCCGTTGCAGCCATAGACTTGAAGACCATACCAGTAACCGAAGCACTACCAGTACCAGTAGCCGCATCCAAAGCACGGAACATAACGCCGGACGCATACAAACCAACCACGACCGCGGCGTTAACAAAGAAGAACATTAACAAACCTTTGAAAGTACGGATAATAATTTTATACGGATTGCCACCGTCTTTTTCTTTGTAATGATCTTGAATGATTTTAACAATGGTAAAGAAAATGATTAGTGCGGTCGCTAAAGCAATCATGTTCTGGAAAATTTGGTCGACCTTGGGGTTTTGCACAATATCACTAACTAAGTCACCTGATTGGGAATCAAGCCCCGCCAGTTTACGGAAAACTTTTTCAACGGCATCGACGATGCCACCCAGCAGTTTCCAAATTAAGTAAAAGATTGAACACAGGAAGCTGACCATGGCATAAAGCCCGTGTTGAAGTCCGGCAACAATATTATCGCCGATTGTTCCAAGTAACCCAAGTAATGAATTTCCCCAATACATACTTTATATGGTAAATCATAAATGCGAAAAATGACAAATGATTTTTCAGGGATTAAACATTAAATTTGAAATGGATAATATCGCCGTCTTGGACAATATAGTCGCGACCTTCTTGGCGTACGCGCCCATTTTCACGCGCGGTCAATAAATCACCATATTTAACAAAATCATCATAAGAAACAACTTCAGCTTTGATGAAGCCACGCATAAAATCCGTATGAATTTTACCCGCCGCAATCAACGCGGTGTCGCCTTTTTTGATGGTCCAAGCGCGGACTTCGGGCTCACCCGCCGTTAAATAAGAAATTAACCCCAATAAACCATACCCCGCCACAACCAAACGATCCAAACCGCTTTGTTTAAGTCCGTACATTTGCATAAATTCGGCACGTTCAGCATCATCTTGCAAAGCCGCCAATTCGTTTTCAACTTGGGCACAGATACCAATCACTTGGGCGTGGTCGGCCGCCGCGATTCCCTTGATTTTTTGGTAATGTGGATTATTGGCACCGTCATCAGCAATATCACTTTCATTATAATTGGCAACATAAATCACTGGTTTATCAATGCCAGCATATTGTAATTCCAATTTAATAGTATCAATATCACTTTCCGGGTTGGCTTTACCGTCTACGTGTGTAACATTTGGGTCATCAAACGCACGTACTACATGCACGATGGCGTCGACTTCGCGAATATGGGACAAAAACTTATTACCCAGACCTTCACCTTGGGACGCACCTTTAACCAAACCCGCAATATCCACAAATTTTACGGTCGAATGAATGACAGATTTCGCGTGATAATGTTCCGCCAAAAAATCAACGCGCGGATCAGGCACGGGGACAATGCCAATATTCGGCTCAATCGTACAGAACGGATAGTTCGCAACTTCGGCACCCGCACGCGTAATTGCATTAAATAAAGTACTTTTTCCAACATTGGGTAAACCCACAATTCCTATTTTCATGTTTTTCTCCTTTGTTAATCTCGGTCATGACCGAAAAATATCATAAAATATGACAAGTAGCGCAAGAAATAAATCACAGATAAGGCAAACGCCACAACATAAGTATTGGCTGCCGCGCGCAAAACTTGGTCAACACCTTGGCGTTCCGTGTTGGTTTCTACTATATTCAGACTGTCCAACAATTTTTTACCACGGCGGGACGCATCAAATTCGGTCGGCAAAGTAATTAAACTGACCAACGCACTTAAACCATAAACCACACAGAAGCCAATCAACATCCATTCAAAAACCACGTCCAAAACAATAAAAAGCGAAGCAATCACGGAAATGATAATCAATGGTGTCAATAAACGGCTGGTAAAATTGCTTAAACGAATGACAAAATTACGTAAACGTAATGGTGCGTAGTTTTCGGCATCTTGTAACGCATGTCCACATTCATGTGCCGCAATTGCCAAAGCAGAGACCGAATCGCTGTCGATGACTTTGTGGCTCAGGCGCACCACTTTCGCGGTCGGGTCGTAATGGTCACCTTGGTCAGTGGCTTCCACACGGATATTCAGTTGATTTTCCGTAGCAATTTTTTTGACTAAATCACGCGCAGTAAGATTGCCCGTAGCCTTAATTTGATGATAATGGTCAATGGTAACAGTAACACGAATGGAAGCAATTATTGCCCAAATCAACACAGGCAAAAACAAAGCACCTGAAATAATGTAAACTAATTCCCAAGTCATATTCCAATATTATGACTTATTTTACCATTTGCAACAACATTTTTTTCAAAGCGGTTAAGTCTTTCACGTGAATAATTTCGGCTCCGTTAACGACGTCTGGGTTATTGTCGCGGTTACGGAAATAGGTATCCACAGTATCAAATATTTCGCCCGCACCTTTGAATTCGTCGACAATAATTATTTTCTTTTTAGCAAAGAACGAAAACAATAGTTCACTGAAAGTACCCCAGCTGCCACCCATGGCAATAACCACATCACTGTACGGGGTCATGTCCATACTGCGTTTTAAGAAATTTTCACTCTTGGTTGGCAAAATGTTTTCGTTAAAAACCAAATCCGAAACTCCGTCGGTTACAAATTGGTATTTTCCCAAATGTTCTTGCAAATCTTCCGCAGGCGTGTAACCAATAACTTTACCGCCAGCTTGTACCGCACCGCGACCTACAAAATATGGATAGCCCATGCAAGCACCAGTTAAAATTTCAAATTTATTTTCCGCCAAGAATTTTCCCAAGTCCGCGCAAGCTTTGATTTCTTGTTCGGAATAAAATTTATTGTTAGTTCCACCGTAAACGGTAATTTTCATGTTAGAATCCCTCCTTCAAACTAATAGTTTTGTTAAAGACCAAACTGTCTTTTTGGTCAAGTACATAATAACCTTTACGCACAAATTGGTATTTTGTTGACACGTCGTTACGGTCTGCCAACCATTTTTCAATGTAGCCATGACTTTCGTGTAAAGAATCACGATTAATGTTTTCATCATTCAGGTCGGTTCCAACTTTCAACAACGGTTCAAAAGTACGAATGGTAACTGGTACTGCGTTACGTGCATCAACATATTGGATAACGCCTTTGGCTTTTTCGTCAGTAATTTCACATTCCAAAGTATCCCCAACTTTACGCAAACATTTAATTTTGTAAGCACCGCGCAATTGCACCACTCCACCGATGACCAAACGTTTATATTTTGCGGGCGGATTATCACTGTAATCATCACCATCAATCCAAATTTCATTTGAGAAGGTAATGGGGTGAGTACCCGCCGCTTCATCGTGCGGATTGTTTACAACCTCAAAAGTTTCGGTTTTATCGTAGTTTACGATTTTAACTTTAATCGGATTTTCAACGGCAGCCACGCGAATGGCTTGTTGGTCTAATTCGGTACGCACGTAATATTCCAAAGCAGACAACGGCACAGTCATCACATTTTTAGTAATACCAGTCGATTGAACAAAATCCAAAATGGCTTTGGCGGGATAACCGCGACGACGCATACCAGAAATCGTCGGCATACGCGGGTCGTCCCAACCACTGACCAACCCCTCATCGACAAAACGTTTCAGCCAGCGTTTACTCATTACAAAGCGTTCAATGTTCAAACGTGAAAATTCGTATTGTTCAGGTGGAATTTTGGGTAAGTTCGGCAAAGCATCTTTGCACTGCTCCACGCACCAATGGTACAACGGACGATGGTCTTCAAATTCCAAACTGCACAAACTGTTACTAATGTGTTCAATGTAATCACTTAAACTGTGCGCGAAATCATACATCGGATAAATCACCCATTGATTACCCGTACGGTAATGTGTTTGACGGGTAATACGATAAATGACTGGGTCGCGCATGTTCATGTTTGGCGAAGCCATATCAATCTTAGCACGCAAGACACGACTGCCGTCAGGGAATTCGCCCGCACGCATTCGGGCAAACAAATCCAAATTTTCTTCGACCGAACGGTTGCGGTACGGACTTTCTTTACCCGGTACCCCGAGTTCACCACGCATAGCCTTGATTTCGTCCATCGAACTGTCGTCCACATAAGCCAAACCGCGCTTAATTAAATGCACCGCGCAAGTGTATAATTTTTCGTAGTAGTCACTGGCGAAAACAACTTGGTCGTATTTAACACCTAACCAATCTAAGTCGCGCTTGATACCTTCCACATATTCCATACCCTCTTTCGCGGGGTTAGTATCGTCAAAACGCAAATTGGCTTTACCGTTATACTTGCAACGCATACTATAAGAAATACTAAACGCTTTCGCATGTCCAATATGTAAATAGCCATTGGGTTCAGGCGGATAACGCAAAATGATATCTTGTCCGCGTTCTTTGGCTTGCACTAATCCTTCTTCAATAAAGTTCATGTTGCAATTATACTATTTTAATTTTTTGGTGACAACATGAACTTTATGTGGGTGATGAAATAGTTAAATCAAATTGAAAATTGCGTCTTTTAATTGTTCAATGTTAGTTTTCTTAACCGCGGAAATGACCACGGCACCTTCGGGCGCCACGAAGTCGGGCTTTTTATCAATCTTATTATAAACCAATAATTGCGGAATTTTGTCCGCGCCTAAGTTTTTCAAGACTTGGTTAACCACGGCAATTTGCGTTTCGTGTTCTGGATTAGAACAGTCGACCACGTGGATTAACAAGTTGGCTTCGCGGGTTTCGTCCAAGGTTGCTTCAAAGGCGTTGATAAATTCGTGCGGTAAGTGGTTAATAAAACCAACCGTATCGGTCAAAACAAAACTTTTGCCATTCAAATACATGGAACGCGTGGTGGTATCCAAAGTTGCAAACAGTTCATCTTTCGCGTAAACACCAGCCTTGGTCAACAAATTAAATAAAGTCGATTTACCACTGTTAGTGTACCCCACTAAACAAACGCGACATTGGTTGTGACGTTGACGTCCCGCGACAATACGAGCCTTTTTCACTTCGGCAAGTTTGCGTTCCAACGCAGTAATTTCATCATGAATTAAGCGTTTATCCAATTCCAATTTCTTTTCACCGGGACCACGCATGCCGACACCGTTACGCATCTTGCTCATCAATCCACCACTACCAATTAAGCGTGGTAAATTGTAACGCAACTGTGCCAGTTCAACTTGCAACTTGCCCGCCGCACTTTGCGCACGCGCCGCAAAAATATCCAAAATAACTTTGCTGCGATCCAAAACTGGAACATTAAGTTCGCGTTCCAAATTGCGCACTTTACTGCCGGACAGTTCTACGTCAAAAACCACAACATTAGCTTTGGTCTCTTCAATTAAATTTTTAATTTCCTCAACTTTACCTTTACCGATATAATAGGTTACATCAACATCTTTACGGTTCTGAACAATGCGACCTACGGTTTCAATATTACAGGTTTGACACAATAAAGACAGTTCGTCTAAATCTTCCACAGAAAAAATTTGGTTGACGCCAACGCCAACCAAAATTGCTTGGTCAGGTAATACCTGATTATTGTGCATTGCGTTCGGCCGCCGCCTTGGCTTTCTTAGCCTTGACATCGTTTTTGGTTTCGATGCGTTTAACGCCATCGTAGTAGCCACATTCTGGACATACGACATGTGGGCGAATCATCGCCTTGCATTGTTTACATTCGGTCATCGTCGGAGCCGTTAATTTACTGTTATTTGAAGTACGGGTATTGCGACGTGCCTTTGATACTTTGTGTTTTGGTACTGCCATAATGTGCAATTATAACAAAACACTCTTGATTTGTAAAGAACTTTCATATATATTACTGAGATGGGATTATTAGCAAGAGCTGAAGAATATTTGCAACACGAAGCAGAAATGAGAATTGCCGCCGAACAACGCGCAGCCGAAGAACAAATAGCGTTGGCAGCCGCAATTAAAGCACGCCCGTCAAAAATTGAAATGATGAAAAATACCGCCAGCAAAATTGCGAACGGAACCAAAGTTGCAAAGTCCAAATTGACACATGTAGCAACCGATTTTCAAGCCAAATTCCAAACCGTCATTAAAAAGGCTTATCAACCACAACTGCGCCGTTTGGCAGCAACAGTTTTTGCTCTTGGTTTAAGTTTGCAAACAGTTCAACCAACAATGATGAATAATCACAACATGACATTACAACAGTGGACGAAATTGAATATTAGACCAGCGGTTGAACAAACAGTTGAACCACGTTCTGCGCAACCAGACTTCGGTAAATTTGTCGAGATTTTTGGTCAACAATTACATCAACATCAATCCAGGTTCAGCAAACAAGACCGCGACGACTTGGCACGCTTATTATACGGCGAAGCAGGTATTGAGCTGTTAGACAACATCGAAGTTTTACATATCATTTTAAACCGATATGCTTCGCCACTTTTTAAAGGAACCTTGCGTGAACTACTAACCGCCGAAAAACAATTTATTGGCTTTAAATCGAATCACCCAGTTTTACCCGAATTGCGCTTAATCGTAGACGAAGTAGTGAATGATTTTGAAGCTAATGACTGCAAAGAAATTTGTGACCATTTCTATTTTGTTACACATCAACAAGGTATTTGTAACAAATACGAAATCAGTCCCAAAGGTTCACACGGAAAATGGGTCAACACAGCAGCAAAAGTTTATGAAGCACCACATCAAGGCTGTATGCATGCCATGCATCAAACCACCGAAATCAGTAAAAAACTTAGCCAAATACCAACTCAACGTGTTCGTATTAATGGTAACGCACGTTCTTTATAATTTTATTTCTTTTCGTTTAATAGTTTTTCGCATTCCAACGCAATCATCAATTCTTCGTTGGTTTTGATGATGAGTTTTTGACAGTTTGGCAAGAATTCAAAATGCTTCATCACGCGTTCAGAAACGAATTGACGATAAACGCCGATACCACCAGTCCAAACAATCGCGTCACAGCCTTTCATTTCGGCAACATAACCACCGATGTATTGCACTAAGCGATGAATGAAAACATCAAGCGCTACTTTTACGCGCGGGTTAGTATTCATAATTGGTTCCAAATCGCGCATATCGGAAGAAATACCAGTCAAACCTTTCAGACCGCAAGATTTATTCAAATAAGTAATGGCTTCATCAATCGTGAAATTGTGTTTGGCACACAAAATACTTAATGCCGCAGGGTCAATATCGCCCGAACGGGTTCCCATAACCAAACCAGCCAAAGGCGTCATACCCATACTGGTATCAATACATTTACCATGTTCAACCGCACAAATGCTGGCGCCGTTACCGATATGACATGTAATCAATTTCAAATCTTTTAATGGGCGACCAAGTTGTTTGGCTGCTTGGTTCGCAACATATTGATGGCTGGTACCGTGGAAGCCGTATTTACGGATACCATATTGTTCGTAATCTTCCATTGGTAAACCATATAAATATGCATCTGGTTCCATCGTACTGTGGAAAGCGGTATCGAAGACCAAAACATTGGGTAAATCAGGCATTTGGTTCATGCAAGCACGCACCCCTGCCATCGCGGCTGGGTTATGCAACGGTGCCAAAAATTCAATTCGATCCATTTCCGCCAAAACTTTATCGTCCACAAAAACACTATGAGTAAACTTTTCGCCACCATGCACAATACGGTGACCAATTGCTTTAATTTCGGAAAGGTCAACCTTGTTCAAAATTTCTTGAATCGCACTGGCGTGGTCAGTCACGCGTTGAATGTCGTCATCGACAATTTTTTCTTGCGTAGTCGTTTCTACCACTTGGTATTTGACCGAACTACTACCACAATTTAACACTAAAATTTTCATATAATGATTGTAGCATAAATTTTTTTTGTGGTATAATAAAATAATGAAGATTGCGGTAATTATTGCAGAGTTCAACCCTTTTCACAAAGGGCATGAATATTTGATTGAACAAACGCGCAAAATTACTGATTGTACGCATATCGTAGTAATTCAAACTGGCAACTTTACACAACACGCAGAACCCGCGATTATCGAAAAACATTTACGCGCACAATCCGCCATTATGTGTGGTGTAGACGCTGTCTTGGAGATACCAACTGCCTTTGCAACCAACAACCCCGAAGTCTTTGCCAAAGCTGGCGTACAAATTGCCAACACAATTCCGCATGCCAATTACTTGGTCTTTGGCGTAGAAGATAATAACTTACAAATTTTGAAACAAATTGCTTATGTTAAGTTATTAAAAGCTCATGAATTCGACAAGTACATCAAAATCCATTTGAAAGCCGGGCTTTCCTATAATGCTGCCCAAGCCGAAGTGATTAAAAAGTTACTCCCCGAAATTCACCCCAATGTGATTACCAAAATTTTGAACGGCGAATACAACAATTTGGCGATTGAATATTTACGCGAACTTTATCGTTTGCACAGTCAAATTCAACCAGTATCATTGGCGCGTTGCAAAGATGAAGATAAAAGAACGACCACGGCTTTGGCAATCCGTAACGCTTATTACGAAACCAAGCCGATTGAACATTACATTCCAGCGCAAATATTACCTTTTACCATGCAAGCAATTGAAAAGCACCCTGTCAAAGACATGTTTGAATCTACGATTTTGTACGGCGCATTAACCGAACTGGACACCAAGCAAACTTACGAAGCCACGCCCGAAATCGGACGCTTGTTCCATGGTCACCGCCCAGTTACTTACGACCAATTAACTTCGGAAATGCCTAACCCACATTATTCGGCAGGTCAATTAAAGCGCGTAGCTTTACACGCGACCTTGGGAATTACCAAAAAAGACGTTCAATACATTTATTCACGCAACCATTTACCCTACGTTAATTTATTGGCAATTCGTAGCGACGCACACGATTTGTTTAATGAACTCAGTTCAATTCGTTCGACACCTGTCATTTTACACGGCAACCAAAACCGCCCCACCATAGATAAGTATTATTGGCGTATGCGTGAAATTGACCACTGTGCCAACAATCTTTACGAAATATCTTGCAAACAAAGATTTTCGCAAAAACCATTATACGTTATTTTGGACAAACACCCCGAACCCGTGGTTAATGAAGAATAAAAAAGCCCACATCACATGGGCTTTTTTGGTGGGAGTTCACGGACTTGAACCGCGGACCGACCGGTTATGAGCCGGTTGCTCTAACCAACTGCGCTAAACTCCCGAACATTAAAATTTAGCAATTTTGACCCCGATTGTCAATGTGATTTGTTTTTGACAAATCAAATCTTATGTTATATACTAAATAATAGTTTTGGCCGGGTGGTGAAATTGGCAGACGCGTCGGACTCAAAATCCGATATCGGCAACGATGTGTGGGTTCAAGTCCCACCCCGGCCACCAAAAGAAAACTCCGTCGATTGGCGGAGTTTTTTGTATTGGGTGAGTATTTTTTATTTAATAGTAATTTGATGGCGCGCTGGTTTGTTTTCTTTCGGAATCATAATGGTCAACACACCATGGTTCAACGAAGCATCAATTTTGCTTTCGTCAATTTCGCCAACATAGAAACTGCGCGAGCAAGAACTGGACACACGTTCACGGCGCAAGAACTTACCACCCTGTTTGGCAGCCTTATTACCCGAAACATTTAAGTAGCCATTTTCGAAACTGATATTCAGGTCACTGCGTTCAAAGCCCGGCACTTCAATTTTGAATTCGTAACCGTTTTCGGTTTCTTCAATATCCGTGCGCATCATATTTTGCAATTGGTTCATTTCTTTACGGAATGGGCGATCGAAAAAGAATTCGTCCCACAGTGAGTGAAACAAACCATTGTCATAGTCAGTGTACAAGGACACTTCGCGATCTTTATGATTTCTCATTTCTTCCTCCTTTTTGTTGTCATGATTTTTCATAATTTTACCATCCTTTATTTTTTTAGTATTTGGAATAACTATCTTTGTTATTCTTGCTACTGTTATATACCTAATTGCTAGCACTGTCAACTGTTTATTGCTAATTTTTATCAATTTTTTGGATAATAAAAAAACCCGCGCGGAGCGGGTTTGCAGTTTTGAATCATTTTTTACTACGGTCGTGGAAACGCGTGTGTAAAAGTTTTTGCGCCAATTCACTTTCGGGTGAACCAAGGAATTCCGCGTACAATTGTTGAATTGCAGGATTATCACTGGATTTGTGCAGACTGTTATATTTAGCCATGGATTTAATTGTAGCGGCGCGTTTTTTCGCATTACCCAAATTATCTTGGATTAAGCTGGTATCACCGGGTTGTCCACCCCCATTAACACAACCACCCTGACAAGCCATGACTTCGATAAAATCGTAATGAGCTTTACCGTTTTGAATTTGTTGTATCAATTTTTCCGCGTTAGCAATGCCCGAAACCACAATTCCTTTAATGGAACGCGGCAATTGGTCTTTGATATTGCGCATAGCTGCTTCACAAACACCACCCGATGTACCAAAAATTAAACCTGCGCCCGAAGACAGAGATAACGGGTTATCATATTCTTCATCAGGCATGGCCGCCAAGTTGATACCTTGTTGTTTTAAGAAACGAATGGCAGTACGCGCGGTAAGTACCATATCCACATCACGAATATCGTCACGCGTAATTTCGTCACACTTAGCAATACACGGCATTAACATGACAGTAAAAATCTTTTTAGGGTTGATACCCATTTTTTTGGCGTAATAAGTTTTGACAATCGCGCCGAACATACCCATGGGCGATTTAGCGGTCGATAAATTAGCAAGTAATTCAGGGTGACATTGTTCAACATAATTAACCCAACCTGGACAGCACGAAGTAAACTGTGGCAAATTTTTTCCTGTTTTCAAACGTTCCAACAGTTCGGCGCCTTCTTGCATAATGGTTAAGTCTGCACCAAAATCCAAATCAAAAACACGGTCAAAACCCGCACGACGCAAAGCCGCAACCATTTTGCCTTGCACGTTGGTTCCACTGGGTAAGCCAAAACCTTCGCCCATACTGACACGTACACTGGGAGCGGTCGCGATGACACAATGCACATCAGGGTCGGACAACTTTTCCATCAACAATGGCAAATTACTGTTTTCCACCAAAGCACCCGTCGGGCAATGCGCAACACATTGACCACAGGAAATACATTTGGTCGTTGCCAACCCATCGCCAAACGCGCAACCAATTTCGCCGTCAAAACCGCGTCCCAAAGTACCCAAAACGCCAACGGCTTGCTGGCCGTGACAAACGCGCACACAACGACCGCAACGAATACATTTTGCGTTATCGCGGACAATGTGCTTTTGGTCTTTACAGATGGGCGGTAAAGGTCGACTGGGTTGGTAGGTATTTTTATCCGCGCCGTACTGTGTAGCAAAACGCTTTAAGCGACAATCATCGGCACGTGCGCAAGAAGTACATTGCATACGGTGGTCTGATAATAATAATTCCAAAATGGTTTTACGCGTAGCGGTAACTTCCGCGTCATTAGTAATGATTTGCATACCGTCCGTAATTAGCGTATTACATGCCGTAACTAAACCATGACGCCCCACAACTTTAACAACACAAACACGGCACGAAGCAATCGCGCCAATACTTTTTTCATAACACAAAGTCGGAATTTGGATACCAACCGCGGCACAAGCTGTTAAGATTGTTTGCGGTTTATTAAATTCATAAACATGATTGTTGATAGTGACTTTCATTCGTGTTTTCCCCCTGTAATAGCATGCACAGGACAGCTCTTCGCACACTGTCCACATTTAATACAAACGCTGGGGTCAATGTAATGACGAGATTTCAGTTCCCCACGAATTGCACCGACTGGACATTTTTTGGCACACAATCCGCAACCCACACATTTATCCGTAATGGTATAACCTTGAAAACATACACCAGCTGGACATATGCCATGCAAGTGAGCTTCAAATTCTGCACTAAAATGATGCAAAGCGGATAAAATTGGATTCGGACTGCTTTGTCCCAAACCGCACAAACTGGTGTTGATGATTTGTTGACTGAGAGTTTTAATTTGTGTTAAATCGTCCGCGGTACCTTTACCACTGGTGATTTTATCCAAAATGGCTTCTAATTTTTTGGTACCCACTCGACAAGGCGTACACTTACCACAACTTTCACTGGCGGAAAATTTGACAAAGAATTTGGCGAAATCCACCATACAAGTTGTTTCGTCCAAAACAATTAAACCACCAGACCCCAAGATTGCGCCTACCTGTTTCAAACTTTCATAGTCCAACGGCGTATCAAACAAACTGGCAGGAATACAACCACCACTGGGTCCACCGATTTGTACGGCTTTGATAGTATGTCCAGCTTTGGCACCACCGCAGTAATTTTCCACTAAATCACGAATCGTCGTACCAATTGGCACTTCGACCAAACCGCATTTTTGCACAGCACCCGACACCGCAAAAATTTTAGTGTTCGGAAAATTTTCGGGACCGTTCAAAATAATGTTGGGAATATTGGCTAACGTTTCTACGTTGTTAATCATGGTTGGCATGCCATAAAGTCCAGCTTCGGTCGGATACGGTGGACGCGCGTGTGGTTCGCCGCGTTCGCCCATCACACTATTCATTAATGCGGTTTCTTCGCCACAAACGTAAGCCCCCGCACCTAAACGCAAATCAACATCAAAGTTTTTACCCAAAATACCGTCGGCACGGGCTTGGTCAATTGCGGTTTGTAAATTTTTAACGGCATCAGGATATTCCGCACGCACATAAATTACACCTTGGTGTGCACCAACCGCATAACCCGCAATGCACATGGCTTCCAAAATGGTATGTGGAAATTGTTCCATAATTGCACGGTCCATAAACGCACCTGGGTCCCCTTCGTCGCCGTTACAAACTACGAATTTTTGGTTACCTTTGGCACTTGCCAAAAAGCGCCACTTCTTGCCCGTTGGAAAACCTGCTCCACCACGACCACGAAGTCCACTTTGTTCCACCATGTCAATTACGGTAGCGGGTGCAATTTGTTCCGCATAAATTTTTTGCAAGGCTTGGTATTTGCCATTACCGAAGTTCATGGATTGCCTCCTTGATTTGTTCTGGGGTCGCATTTTCAAAGACGCGGTCATCAATCGTCACGACTGGGGCCGCGGCGCATTTACCCAAACAGCGCGTGTTTTTTTGGATAGAAAATAAGCCGTCGGGCGTAACTTTGCCTTGGGTAATACCGAGTTCCTTTTGTAACATGTCCAAAATTTTTTCCGCGCCCGCAATAAAGCACGCCGTACCCGTACAGACCGCAATCACATGTTTCCCCTGTGGCACAAAAGTAAATTGTTGATAAAACGAAGCCGTAGAGTAAACTTGGGTCGGCGAAACATGAAATTCATCGGCAATGCGTTTCACGGCTTCGCGCGAGATGTAACCCGCCGCTTGCATTTCTTTTTGTAAAGCCACAATGATACTGTCTGGAATCATTTGATTTTAACTGCCTCCAATTTACGTAACGGGAACGGTAAGCGTTCGCCTTTTTTGCGATAGTCTTTCAATAATTGTTTTTTAACGAAAGCTGGACGCAAATCAACTTTGTCGATTTGGTCAATATCCAACCAAACGGGTTCATAGGTGCCACCTTTGCGCAATGGGTCGGTGTATTCTTCCGCATCGGTTGGTTGCGGTTCCCCACTTTGATATTCGCAAGCCATGAAAGTTTGCCAACCGTCACCACGGTGGTGCTTATGGTCTTCGTACCAAAACTTATACAATTCGCGGAATGGACGCGCAATTACGCTGGTTTCTTCCAACACTTCGCGCGCGCAAGTTTGGTCAATCGTTTCGCCCGCATCAACATGACCACCGGGGAAAACATAATATTCTTGGTTATCACGATGGCGTTTAATCGCCAATAATTTGCCGTCGTGAATCACAATTCCACGACCAATAATACTGGGCGCAGTTTGCCATTGTTTTTGACGCGGAGGTTTGCTGAATCCTGTCAACAATTGTTGCATTTGGTATTGTACATTATCGCCCAAACGCGCAAGTCCATCTTTGGTAGCGCGACCATCTTCCAAATATTGTTTCGGGTCAATTGCGGCGCCCACCTTAACACGGGTTAAACGGAACAAACGGAACGGACGGTCAGTCACTATTGGTACAATTGGTACATCACAATGCAAAGCCACCATCGCAATTCCATTTTGAATTTTGAAATTATTATCCGCATTAAACGAGCGGTGACCTTCTGGCATAATCATTAATGCGTGATTTTTTTGTAAGACGTTTTGACTTTCACGAATTAAAGACAGGCTGGACGCCTGAACAGGAATACCACCTAAACTGCGAAAAAACCAGTTGCCGAACTTACCTTTGAACAAATCGCCTTTAATCCAAAAGTTACTTTTGCGCCAAATATCCACCACCAAAGCGGGACCGTCTACGGCGTTACGGTGGTTCATGGCAAAAATGACAGGTTGTCCGCGGTATTTACGCAACTCCTTTTTATTGACCCATTTTGTCCAAAACAACAACTTAAACGGGAGATAACAAATCAACTTTAATAAAAATCTAAGCATGCAATTATTTTAATATAATACTTAACAATTCGTCCACCACTTCATCAGCCATACGACCCGTAGTATCAATTTCAATCGCATCTGGGGTTTTAATCAAGGGTGCAACTTTACGTTCCATATCCAAACGGTCGCGTTCCTTAGTGGAAGCCAAAACTTCTTCCAAGGTAATGTTTTCGCCACGGCGGACATAATCCATATAACGACGGTGTGCACGTTCTTCCAAACTGGCGGTAACATAAAATTTATACGCCGCGTCAGGGAAAGCCACCGAAGTTGTTTCACGACCTTCAACCACTAAATCATAGTTGCCCGCAGTTTGGTGTTGGATATTGTGAACACAATCTTGCACATCGGGTTGCATGGCTACGACCGCGACATGGTTAGAAACTTCGACCGAACGAATGGCGGTAGTCACATCTTCCCCGTCCAAAAAAACCAAAGTGCGTTTATCTGGACTGCATTTAATTTCAATTTTAGCTTTGTGATAATCCTTACCACACAAATCACAAATCGCAATTGCGCGATAAATCGCCCCCGTATCTAAACATAAATAATTTAATTTCTTCGCTAATAATTTTGATATTGTTCCTTTCCCGCTGGCAACGGGACCATCCATTGCTATGACCATACTAGAATGCACTGTAACATGACTTAGATTTTTTGGCAAAGGAAAAAGCCCACACTTGTCATTTTATTGCAAACATGCTATCATAAAATGCTAATCAGGCGCTCGCTGTTTGGGTGACCAAACAGAGGAAAGTCCGGGCATCAAATGGCATCATGCAAGTTAACGACTTGTCGTGGCAACACGAAGGACAGTGCAACAGAAAGCAAACCGCCCGCAAGGGCAAGGGTGAAACGGCGGAGTAAGAGCCCACCGCACTGCGGGTGACCGTAGTGGCAATGTAAACCCCATGAGATGCAAGGTTAGCGGTCGAGATTTAATGGCGGCCAGTCAACTCGACCCATACACCGCGTGAGCGTGCCGGCGACGGTACGCCAAGATAGATGAGCGTCCAACGACATAACCCGGCTTACCGATTAACTCGGAAAAACCCGCAAGGGTTTTTTTGATGCACAAGATTTACTGTGCCACAATAAACTGACGTATGGATACAACAACGGTGACGGTACGTGCGGCGCCCGATGCTTTGGTCAAGATTTATAACGAAGCCCACGACGAAGTTTTATACATTGACAACACGGATGAAGACGGCACCACCCCGCCCATCGCTTTACCCAACACAGGCAATTATTTTGTTGATGTCACGGTTTTCGACCCAACGAAAGATTAAAGCGTGCGTTCAAAATTTTGTTGTTTAGTACGAACAGTCTCTTTGGTTAAGAATGGATAGTCCGCAGAATAACAAGTTTTATCAATGTATGGTTTCAAATTTTCATAGATAAAAAAGACCCGCACAGCAGGTCAACCTTTTTGATACCAATATTCGTCTTCTTCGGCAGGGATATTACAACTTTCAAGCATGCATGTGATACGGTTTTTTGCAACATTCTCTTTGAAGTCGGCTGGCCAATCTGATTTTGACCCCATAATTTCGGCGTAAATTGATTCAACTATATCAAGTTTTTTCAATACTTCTTCATATTTCAACTTGGTTTTCAAACCTTTTGTCGTAACTGCATTAAATTGAGATACTTTTTCGTCCATATGCTACCCCTTTCAACTTAAAATTATTTTAACACATGCGCAAAACAATTTCAAGTCCCATTTACAAATTCGCCGACAAATTTCGACAAATTTCGCTTGGAAAAGTTGGACGACCGCGGTATGTTAGGAATGTGTCACACAAAAAATTGGTTGTCAATATTGCGGTCGTAGTCGTTTGCGCCGTGATTGCGTTGTCCATACCAATTATTGCCAATCAGTTACAAAGGCCAGCCAATGCAACCAATAATTTACAGTTGGTCTGTATCAAAACAGAAAACAACTTAATTGATGCACGCGCGATTTGGCAATTGGAATTACGTAGTGGTAATAAGGTGATTAAAACTTGGGACAAAATTTATCAAGACAACGCCAATTTAACTTACGATGAACAAAATTTACAATTAACCAGTTACGGCTTGGTTTTGCCCATAAATCAAACAACCGAGGGCGGTTACCACTCGGTTGTCGTTTATCAAGATTATCGTTGTGTTTTATCACTGAATTAAACATCGCGTCGTTTGCTAACCAACCAGCCACCGGTTACAAAGACTCCAGCATAAACAATCGGCATCACGATGGCGCGCACCAATTCGGCTTGCGTTAATTTTGTGCCCATTAAACTTACCAAAATGTAATCCAATTGATAGTCAGTAATTTTGAAACTGAAATCTTTGACGCCAGAAAAAATTAACGAAATTAACAAATCCAACAAACTGAAACAAATACTTACACCCACCAAGTTGACCGCCACACTGATACCGACACGACCAATCATAGTACTTAAACCAAACAACAAGCCGTGAATACCAATCAACCATAAAAATTGCAATGCAAAACTGCCCCATTGGTAATCGGCTAAGTCATGTACTGGCGCACCCAAAATTGCTGCCAACAAGAAACTGTATAACATGTAAATCATCGCGACCACAAAGGTAACCCACAAGGAAACTAAGTATTTGCTAAAATAAACAGCAGTACGACTGTAACCGCGGGCGTAAATGTTTTTAATGGTGTGTTGCGTATAATCTTGGCACGCAAATAAAGCAATGTAAATTCCCAGCAAAGTAATAAAGCTGCCACTAGTCAGCGCAGTCAACAACATACTGGTTGCATTGATATCGGGCGAACTAAAAATCGAAGTCAATTCAGACAAAGTTTTACTTAAAATCATCATCAAAGTGATACTAATCAAACCCAAACTGAAAATAATATACATCGCTTTGGATTGCCACAGTTTGCGCCATTCAAATTTTAACGAGTTAATCATGCTTGACCTCCCATACGTTGGATAAAGTAATCTTCCATGTTATCCGCCACAAAAGTAATACTTTCTACATTGACATTGCCTTTGACCAACGCCTGATTGACCTTGGCACTTTCCAACTTTTCGCCCGCCACGTCCAGACTGTTGTCATGAGCCGTGATTTTGGCTTTCGGGTACAATTTTTTAATCACTTGCGCCGCCACCGCTGGTTGGTCACAAACAATGTGCAATTTTTGTTGGCATTGTTGTAATAATTCTTCCGCAGAAATTTCTTCCACTAATTTACCATGGTTAATGATACCGTAACGCGTAGTAATCTTAGCCAATTCGTCCAACAAGTGACTGGACACCAAAACGGTAACTTCTTGCTCACGATTCAAACGCAACAACAAGTCGCGGATTTCTTTAATACCTTCGGGATCCAAACCGTTAATTGGTTCGTCTAAGATTAACAAATCGGGGTGACCTAACATCGCAATTGCAATGCCTAAACGTTGTTTCATACCTAACGAGAACTTACCAACTTTTTTATTGCCAACGTCGCCCAAGCCCACAAAGTGTAAAATTTCGTCAATTTCGTGATAATCTGTACCCGACAAAATCGCAAAGCGTTTCATGTTTTCTGCCGCCGTGCAGTTTTTATACAAAGCTGGTTCTTCAATTAACGAACCAATCAAACGGCGTGCCACATTTAATTTTTTCGTACCAAACAACGTTATTGTGCCTTCGGTTGGTTGTGACATACCAAGCAATAACTTCATTAACGTTGTTTTACCAGCACCATTTTTACCAATAAAACCATAGATATCACCTTTGGCCACGTGCATATTAACATGGTCCAAAACAGTTTTACTGCCATAGGTCTTGGTCAAGTTGCTGGTTTCAATTACCCAACGGGTTTGACTTTCTTCCATAACATTATATTACCCTGTAAAAATCACAGTGTCAAACTTGCGATATGTTACCCGCATTTGCTTGGCGCTGATGCAATTTAACGAATGCCACAAAAAACTTTGTTCATCTTTGGTGTCATCAATTCATGATAGTACACACCCGCCATGCAACCAACAAAAAAGACCAAAGTGCGTGACCTTGGTCTTCTTTGGTGCCCAGGATCGGACTTGAACCGATATGGAGTTGCCCCCGAGGGATTTTAAGTCCCTTGCGTCTGCCGATTTCGCCACCTGGGCGTATGTGGCAATTATAACACCACCCGCGTTAAATGACAAGATAATTTGTACATAATCTTGATATGAATTCCATAAAGTCAGTGGAAAAACTTGCCGAAAAAGCAAGAATGTATCATAATCAAAATATGAAACAAACCGAAGATTTTAGCACACTGGACCGTTACTTCCGCGCCGCCAATTATTTATCTGTGGCGCAACTGTACTTACGCGACAATCCAATTTTGGAACGCCCACTGACCCGCGCGGATATTAAAGCCCGCATTTTAGGTCATTGGGGAACAGTTGTGGGTCAAAACTTTGTTTATACACATCTCAGTCGGGCAATTAAAAAGTTCGACCAAGATATGGTTTTAATTTCGGGTCCGGGTCATGGCGGTAACTTTTTTATTGCTAACGCTTATTTAGAAGGTACATACAGCGAAGTTTATCCAGAATACACGCGCGACAAAGCCGGCATGCAAAAACTATGTCGTGAGTTTTCTTATCCATGTGGCGTATCGTCCCATGTGGCACCCCAAGTTCCCGGTAGTATGCACGAAGGTGGCGAACTGGGTTATTCGTTGGCTCACGGTTTTGGCGCAGTTTTAGACCACCCGAATTTGGTGGCGGCGGTTATCGTGGGTGACGGCGAAGCCGAAACTGGTCCTTTGTCCGCCAGTTGGTGGGGCACCAAATTTTTGAATAGCCAAAAGGACGGAAATGTTTTACCAATTTTGCATTTGAACGGATACAAAATCGCAAACCCGACACTGCTCGCCCGAATTACACCCGAAGAGCGTCATCAATTTTTTGCGGGTTTAGGTTATGAAGCCATTGAAGTCGTGGTTGGTCGAAATCCCGCAGACATCATGCAAGACCACCAAAACATGGCGAACGCGATTGATTATTGTTTACAATGTTTCCGCACCAAAAACGGCAAACACCCAATGATTATTTTGAATTCGCCCAAAGGTTGGACTGGTCCCGTTACCGTGGACGGTCGCGCAGTTGCGGGTACTTTTAATTCGCACCAAGTGCCAGTTGATATGAGCCAACCACACCACGTACAAATTGTTCAAGATTGGTTACAATCTTATCGACCGCACGAATTATTTAATGCAGACGGTTCTTTACAAGCCGACATTGCGGCGTTCTGTCCAACGGGTAACCGCCGTTTATCCGCGAACCCATTAACCCGTGGTGGCAATCAATACACACCATTAAAACTGCCTCAAATTAAACCTTTTTTTGTGGACACCAAAGCGACCGTACAAGATATGAATGTGTTGTCAAATTATGTGGCGGCGGTCATGCAACTTAACCCCAACAATTTCCGTTTCTTTTGTCCTGACGAAGCCAAATCTAATCGCCTGTATGCTCCATTTACTGTGACCAACCGTGCTTGGCAAGCCGCGCGCTATCAATTCGATGAAGGTTTAGCACCCGACGGTCGTATCATGGACGGCATGCTTTCCGAACACATGTGCGAAGGCATGTTAGAAGGTTACACTTTAACTGGTCGCCATGGCTTTTTCGCCACCTATGAATCTTTTGGTCGCGTAGTCGACAGTATGTTAAATCAACACGCGAAATGGTTAAAGCAAACCCGCTTAATGCCGTGGCGCACCCCATTACCGTGTATCAACTTTATTAACACCAGCCACACTTGGCAACAAGACCACAACGGTTTCAGTCACCAAGACACTGGTATGGCAACTCATCTGTTAGACAAAGACCCACATGTCGTGCGTTGCTATTTCCCTGCGGACGCCAATACTTTGGTGGCGGTCTTTGATCAGTGCTTACACGACACCAATAAAATCAATTTGATTACGGCTTCCAAGCACCCGACCCATGGTTGGCGTACGGGTGCGCAAGCCTTAGCCGACGTTAAAACTGGAATCAGCATTTGGCACGAAGAAACCAACCCCGACGTAGTTTTGGCTTGCATGGGCGACACCCCAACCACCGAATGTATGGCGGCAATGAAAATTTTACAAGCTCAACTGCCGAACTTGAAAGTTCGTTTGGTCAACGTGATTGATGCGGGTATCTTGAACGGACGCGAAGACAGTTTGAACGATGTGGACTATGCGCGTTACTTTACTAACGACAAACCCGTGGTTTTTGTTACCCATACTTACCGCAGTTTGATTTACAGTTTAATTGTCAAACGTCCAAACAGCCACCGCTACACTGTCAAAGGCTACCACGAAAACGGCGCCATTACGACCGCGTTTGATATGCGAGTATTAAACGAAATCGACCGCTTCCACATTGTAAAAGACGTCTTAGCCGCGACTACCCCGAACCCACAATTAGCAACCGCCATGGACGAACAATTAAAGCAACACCGAGCCTACATTGTGGAACACGGCATCGACCCCGAATGGGTGACAAACTTCTAAACAACCATGACAACAAAAAACACCGTTCGCACGGTGTTTTTTTAAGCACAGAATTTTAATTAGTCGACCAAAAAATCATTACCAATAAGCTATTAACAATTTTAGCAGCGCGACGAATGGCAGGAAAAATAAATCAATTGGCGGTCGTGGGCAATGTCATTTAAAAACGCTTTGGCTTTGGCAATTTTGGTTTCGTCCAGATTGATAAACGGGTCGTCCAAGATAATGAATGGTTTTTCGCCCATGTAAAGGGTATCAATCAACGCAAAACGCATGCTTAAATTAAACGCATTTTGGTAACCCAAACTGTAACTATTGACGTCATGCAACTGACCGTACTCTTCCAATTGTAATTTGAAATCGGTATCCAAATTCAAATTATGGAAATCTTGTTCGGTCAGTTTAGTTAAATATTTTTGCAAGCCTTGTTTCAACGGTTCCAAAAATTTGGCGGACAGACTTTGTTTGGCTGTTTGTAAATATTGAATTGCGTTTTGTACCGCCTTGTGTTCTGCACGGGCGAAAACCAGTTGCGCTTGTAAGTCGGCTTTGTGTTGACGTAAATCGTCCAAGTCCGCCATTTCATAGTTAATCGCGTTAATTTGACTGGACAATGTAGCAATGTGCGTTTTATGAGTATCAATTTGTTTTTGTAAGTCTGCGTCGGCTTGTTGCAATGCGTTAATATCCGTAATGACCGCAGTTTCGTCCATGTCAAAATTTTTATCGGCTTTGAATTGCGCTAAGGCTTGATTTTTAATGGTTAATTGTTTTTGCCATGCGGTCAAGTCTGCCAAAGTTTGCGCCAAAATACGGAGTTTTTCCGCGGGCAATTGTACGGAATTAGCAAACTTAAATTGCGCCAAATATTGGTCAAGTTGGGTTTGCTCGTTTGCCAGTTCGTGCGCCAGTGTGTCGGATTGTGTCGCCACCCAAGCCTTTTGTTGTGTTAAACTTTGGTACGCGCGTAAATTATCTTGGACGCGGTTAAGCGCAATTTGATAATCGTCCGTGTTTTCGTACGGCGTTAAAAATTCCAAAATTTGTTTTTGCAAGCGTACCAAACGGGCTTGATCGGCTTGTAATTGTTGGCTGTCCACGTTGCCCGCGTTGGCGGTTTTAGTGTTAATTAAATTAACCAAAGATAAATAAGCCGCGCCCAAAGTTCCGACACCACCCACCACAATTAAAGTAATGGCAACCGCGGTCTGCATCGTTAATAATATTGCACCCGCCAAAACCAAAAACAATCCCACACCCAACAAACTGCAACACAAAACTTTGCGCTTTCGTTGAGTAACCACATCGGCGGGCGCCATACGACCAGTACGGTTTTGTATGGTCTGATATTCCATGACAGCTTGCGTCGTGGCTTGTATTTGTTCCGTGGTCGGAATTTTACCACCAAAATATTGGGTCAATTCTTGTTCGCGCGCACGCAAGTAACCAGCATCGGCTTGCATTTGCATGGCACTGGTTTTGGCGGCAATATTTTGCTCTACACCCACATAGTGGTCAATTTCCGCTTGGTTGGTTTGGTGATGGTTTAACACTTGCTCCGCAGTAGCAATCTGCGTTTGTAAATCCGTAATGGCATGGTTATATTGGGCGTACAAATCTTGGTTAGCGCGCTTTTGTTCCAATTTACCGTAATCTTTGATTTGGGCTTTGACACGGTTTTGGGCGTCCAGTAGTTCGGCGACTTTGATATTGTTTTCCGCGATTTCATTTTCGTATTGCGGAATGATTTGACCGCGATTTTCTAATTCGTGAATTTTAATTTCGACGGTATCAATTTGGGCTTGCAGATTTTCAACTTGCCCAGTTTTTTGTTGATTAGATAGAGCGACACGTTTTTTATCCAAACGGTTTTTTGCGTTTTCAAAATTGAAATCTTCGTTACCACCTTGTAAAAGATGGTTCAAGCGCGCGGAAATACTTTCGTTGATTGCGCTATCTAAAACCTTTTGCGGTAAGTAACAACTGCGTTCAAACGCGTCCGCGTCAAGCTGGAATAATTCGACACCCAGATTGGCAGAAAAGTCCCGAGTGGATTTACCAGTACTAACATTTATCAAGTTAAAAGTATCGTCCGCCGCTTTCTTACCGAAGGAGCGTTCAATTTTGTATTGTTTACCACCGACCTCAAAAATTAAATTACCACCAAAATTGCCACCTTGCCATGGTTGATATTTCTTGCGTTCGTTTTCGTTAAGGTTACGACGTGTCGTGGTCGGCAAGCCGTAAAACATGGCTTTAATAAAAGTTGCCAACGTGCTTTTGCCCCAACCGTTATCTTGCTTAATACAGTTCAAACCGTCAGTAAAATGGTAATCGTAATTTTGTAAATGACCAAAATTTTCAACATGACATTGTACCAGTTTCATTTACAAGTCCTCCCCTGCGAGCGCTTTCAACCCCAATGTAATGACTTGGTCTTTTTCCGATTCGGAAAGCGTGCTGTGCCAAACTTGGCGGACAAATTCGCCACGCAAAGAAATATCGTGCGCCAAATCTTGCTCATTGACGGACAAACAACTTTCGTCTTTGATTTTGGCAAAATAAAATTGTTGATTAAGTTTTTGTTCCAAAAAGGTTAAATGCTTTTCCATTGACAATTGGTATTTACCAATAAGAACTACTTTCAACAAAGAATTATTGGGCAGGGTTTTTGTCTGTGCCATAATTTGGTCTTCCAAGGCATACCAATCGTGATACGGGGTCAAATCAAAAGTTAATTCAAGTAACTGGCGCGTCGCAAATGGCACAAACGTACTTTGAATTTTATTGTCTTCTATATCTAGCAAGACAAAACCTTTGTCGCCACATTCGTCAAAGCCACGACCTTCCAGGCAGCCAGCGTAACAATATACCCCGCGCTTGTCCAAATAACCTTGGGTATAACTATGAATATGCCCAAGTGCTAAATAGTCAATGTTTTTGTTTTTTAATTTATTCAGGTTAATGCTTTCGGCTTGGTCACGGTTGTCAGATTGTCCGATTTGTCCGTGCATGACCACGATATTCAAACCTGCATCGGGTAAACGCAAAGTATCATAAACAGTTGCGTGGTTAGCAGGACTTAACACGATCCCAGCAATGTTGACCGCAGGATAATTAAACTGTGTCCATTGTGTACCAAAAATTTTTAAGTTACTGGGCACACTGTCCAAGTTTTCAATAAAGTTGGTTTCGTCGTGGTTACCGCTTAAATACAAAAAATCAATTTGTGAATGTTTGGTAATGGTATTCAAAACACGACTTTGGGTTGAATTCATCACGTGTGCCGTATCAAACATATCGCCCGCAATAATAATCGCGGTCACGTCATTTTGTTCCGCGTAATCTACCATGCGTTCAAAAGTATTGAGAATTTCGGCTTTACGCTCTTTGGCTTGGGTAGCCGATAAATTGGTTTCCATACGGCTGTCCAAATGCAAATCTGCGCAATGAATAATTTTCATCAGTTGCCTCCGTTTACCAGCGCACCGAACAAGTCAACACGGATTGTTCGGCTTTTTTCACGGTGTAAACGCGTTCATGTAATTGATTAGGTAAAGTATGTTCGCCCGCATAAATTGACAAAGTATCACCCAAGAATGATTGGTTTTGGTACGCAATTTGCAGTTCTTTGGGTGCCATACCGCGCCATTCGTCCAAAGTAAAAGTATTGATTAACAAGCGGATATATTCAACATTATTAGTGTGACCAGCGTAGTCAATATTGCTGGTGCGTACAGGTACAGTATCAACCAATTTATCCGCGCCGTCCATAGTATTCCATGGTAAGTCATAAGGCGCGGTTACCACTTTAATCCGTTGTTCAGTATCAATTGTATCCATACGACGAATACGACCAGTTTGACCGTCAACCGCGCAAATTTCCGTACGCGCATACAATGCAATTTTACCGCCTTTTTTCACACAAACGTCTGCGTTAATGCGGGCTGCCGATTTCATTGAAAAAAAGCAATCCGCGACAATTTCGTCTTGCCAGTTAATGTCCTGCAAAAATTGCAAATGATTTTTGGCAAAGACCATTAAAGCACCATATTTGCGACGTACGGTTAAGCCGTCCAATTCTAATTCTGCCATGGTCGCGGTTACCGCATCTTCAATCAAAGTCAACGCACCAATCAAAGACAGACGACCACTGGGGTCGCAAGCACCGGCGCCAATTGTTTGTCGCATGGTAAATTTTTTCATACTTCAATTATAGACTATCCGTCGGGTTCCGTCTAATCAATTACTTTTTCAGATTTTCAGCCGTTTGTTTGGCGACTTTTTTGCTTTTGTGAATTGGGAAAATTTCTTTCAAATCGTCGTTTTCCAAATCAAAGTGATGTTTGTTTTTACGTTGTTTTTCGTTACGCGCTGGTAAGCCGTTACCAATTACGGGAACAGCGGGCGTGTCTTTACGTTCGCGAATTTCTACTTGGTTGTAATCAATCGAAATGCCACGGCGTTTGAATTCGTTAAACACAGTTTCGGTAATGTCAAAATACACGTTCCAATAATCTTCGCGGTCACACCAGCAACGACCCACAAACAGCAAATTGCTGTCACCCATAGATTTCAAACGGCAAAATGGCTCTGGGTCCAGACGTACCATGCCATTGCTTTTCATGCAATCAATAACAGTCTTTTTAACCAATTCGACATCGTTGTTGTAGCCAACTTCAAATTCAAAATTTACACGGCGAGTATTGTTACTGTCGTAGTTAGTCACAACTTCGTTCAAAATTTTATTATTGGGGATAGTAATGCGTTTATTGTCGGGCGTAATCAAAGTAATGTACAAGAAATTGATTTGCGCAATCGAACCTTCCACACCACCGACCGCAATATAGTCGCCTTTTTTGAACATGCCGCTGGAAACGATAATGATACCGTTTGCCAAGTTTGCAATGTTGTTTTGTAACGCCAAGCCCACCGCCAATAAAACGGCGCTCAACGCGGTAACAATCCAAGTAATACCAATACCCAAAATTTCCAACAAGACTAAGACAAAGACAAAGTACAACAAGAATTTAATAATCGCCATAATAAAGCCCACCGCAATCGGTTCAATGTGCGTACGGCGGAAAATGCGTTTCAAAATATTTAACAACAATTTAATGGCGATAATCCCAAAAATTAAAACCGCAAAAAAAGTCACAATGTGCCAAACATTACCGCGGAAGAAATTTACAATTGTATCCCATGTTGCTTGCCAATTCATAATTTTCATTATAACACTTTACGCTAAAATTACAAGATTAAATTGGCTGTCATTTGACAATTTTCCAAGCGCAACTTAATATGCATAAATATGAAAGTAATTTTATTTAACGGCAGCACACACCGTAACGGTTGCACCGCGCAAGCATTGGACATTGTCGCCAAAACCTTAAACACAGACGGAATTAACACGGAAGTTTTATCGGTTGGCACCCAAGGAGTACATGACTGTATCGCGTGTCGCGCATGTAAAAACGGCGATGGGGCTTGTGTTTTCAAAGACGATTGCGTTAATAGTTGGTTAGAAAAAATTAAAACTGCGGACGGCTTTGTTTTTGGCAGTCCAGTTTATTATGCCCACCCGACTGGCGCATTATTGTCCGCCATGGATCGTTTGTTTTTTGCTGGTGGTCAATTCATGCACCACAAACCCGCGGTTGCTGTTTTAACCGCTCGTCGTGCTGGCACCACCGCCAGTATGGACGTCATCAACAAGTACTTCGCATTCAACCAAATGCCAATTGTGACCGCAACTTATTGGAACCAAATTTACCGTGACACAAACGGTACGCCGACCGCAGACGCAGAAGGCACCCAAACATTGGAACATTTAGCCCACAACATGGCGTGGTTATTAAAGTGTATTGACAGTGGCAAACAAAACGGCGTTACCATACCCGCGCAAAACAAGACGACCTTTACCAATTTTATAAAATAATTATTTGTGATTTAACACGATAACCAACAACACGACAGCCACAATAATTTCAATGATAACTTTAATCAGTTTCTTTTTCACAACTTTATTTTAACACAGCTGGATTAACCCCACCTAACAAAAAAACACCGCCAAGTCGACGGTGTTTTTTGTTGATTGTTAATTCAGATTAACGAATACCACGTTCAATGTTCATGATACGGTTGTATTTGCAAACACGTTCACCACGAACAGGAGCGCCAGATTTAATAAATTCAGCATCGGTTGCGACCGCCAAATCAGCAATGATGGTATCACTGGTTTCACCACTGCGGTGAGAAATCATAACTTTATAGTTATTGTTTTTCGCCAAAGCGATGGTTTCCAAAGTTTCGGTCAAAGAACCAATTTGGTTCAATTTAATCAAGATTGCGTTGCAAGCGCCCATGTTGATACCTTTGGCTAAACGTTCTTTGTTAGTAACGAAGAAGTCGTCACCCACAATAGTAATACGGTTACCAATACGTTTGGTCAACGCCGCATAACCTTCCCAGTCGTTTTGATCCAATGGATCTTCAATTGATTTTAAGATTGGGAATTTTTCTACCAAGGAAGCGATATATTCAACGTATTCGCCACTTGGCAAATCTTTCTTTTCGCCTTTCATTACATAGTGACCAGTTTCGCGATTGTAGAATTCCGAAGCAGCTACGTCCAAAGCCACGACAACATCTTTGACCGGAGTATAGCCTGCTTTTTCAATTGCGGCCTCAATCAATTCAATCGCACCAGCAATTGGGCTTTCGGTATCCAAACGTGGAGCAAAACCACCTTCATCACCAACCGCTGTAACCAAACCTTTTTCTGCCAAAATATTTTTCAAAGCTTGGGTAATTTCCGAAGCCATACGAACTTTGTCGGCAAAGGTTTTACCACTGATTGGTTGAATCATAAATTCTTGGCAATCAATACCACTGTCGGCATGTTTACCACCGTTAATAATGTTGAAACTTGGAACGGTATTAACCACTGGGGCTTTACCTTTGTTCAACGGAGAGCGTTTACCGCCAACTTCTTCGTACAAATCAGCAATGTATTCAAACGGTTCTTGTCCTTTGTCCGCAGCGGCTGCATAAGCGCAAGCGCAAGATACACCCAAAATCGCGTTAGCACCCAATTTACCTTTGTTGTTGGTACCGTCCAAGTGGCACAATTCACGGTCGATTTTGATTTGTTCGCTGACATCTTTACCAATAAATTCTGGCGCAATAATTTTGTTAACATTTTCAACGGCTTTCAAAACACCTTTACCGTTAAAACGTTTTTTATCACCATCGCGCAATTCAACTGCTTCCCATTCACCAGTTGAAGCACCGCTTGGCACACTGGCTTGGTGACCATTGACCCAAACAGTAACAGTTGGGTTACCACGACTGTCCAAAATTTCACTGGCAACAATTTTTTCGATTTTCATTTTTCTTTATTTTCTCCTTTTTATACAAAGGTTATTATATATCTAATCAAAAAAAACGACAAATAGATTGTGGCACTTGCGCGAAATTTTAAACAAAATCGCGCCAGAAACTGTACCCCGCCACAAAGGAACTACCATAAAAAAAGCCTAATCCAAAGCAGATTAGGCTTTTATTTCAGGACAACTTTTAGTGCTTCTTTTTATCAATAATCGTGTAAGTAGTACTAGCAACTGCTGCAGCACCAAAAATAATCATAAAAACAATCATTACCGTGCGCGCCGTAGTTGCACCATTATTGGTTAAAGTCATTGAATAACCTGCTCCACTCATCTCAATTTTATATGTATCGATTTTGCCTATGTTTGTATAGTTTACTCCACTATCAGAAGAAATAAAAATTTCACCATTTGTAACTTTATACTTTAGTTCCTCTTCTTCAAATTTTGAATCATTACCAACAACCGATGTAATTGCAGCCACCGCATTGTTATCATCTTTCAAATTCATTTCAAATTTAATCTTTGCGCCAAACACAGTTTCTTCACCAGTGTACGTTCCATGTGAATAACTTTGCGATGATACGACAATCAATGCCACCAATAAAATAACGAAAATCGCCGAAGTACAACACAAGGCTGGTATTTGTAAAAATTTTTTTAATTTTTCCATTTTGTTTTTCTCCTTTTTTAGCCCCATGGGGCTATTTATTCAAATCATACTCCCATAGGGCTAAAATGTCAATAGAAAGAATATGGAAATCTTGATTGCCGAACGAATTAAGTCACTAATGCAAGCGCACAACCTCAGCCAAGTCGCGCTTGCCAAGGCTGTTGGCATCAAACAAAACACAATTAGCGCGTGGTTGCTAAGAAAGAAAGAACCATGCATTACCAGTTTATGGTTATTGGCTGATTATTTCAAGGTTGATATTGATTATTTAGTCGGGCGCAAAGATTATTAAAAAGCCCGCACAATGTCGGGCTTGATTTTCATTGACGGTTGCTGTCATAAAGGCTGACTTCGTGGTTGGACTGTTCGGAATGAATCAATCTAATTTTTTCCAACAGTTCGTCGTAACTCGGCAAGTTTTTAATATCGTCCAAGCCGAAACGTTTTAAGAAATTATCCGTCGTACCATATAACAGCGGGCGCCCCAAAACTTCTTTACGCCCCACGATTTCGACCAAGTTACTTTGGGTTAAAATTTGAATGGCATAGTCACTACCCACACCACGGATTTGGTCGATTTCCAAACGAGTAACCGGTTGTTTATAAGCGATGACCGCCAAAGTCTCTAAGGCAGCTTTGGTCAAGTTGCGTTCGCGTAAAGGGTTTAACACCAAGCCAACTTCGTTTTCGTAAGCGGGATTAGTGCAGAATTGATAGTTATTACGATATTTAATTAAATGGATACCGTTGTCCCCGCTGAATTCGCCTTTGACAAATTCTAATGCGGCTTCGGCTTCCTTTTTAGATACGCCCAGTTTTTGGCAAAAGACTTCGGTCGGTAAACCGTCACCACATGCAAATAAAATTGCCGTGATTTGGTGTGCTAATTCTTGAACACGACTGCTGGGAGCCGTACTTGCCGTGCGTTTTTCGTGCGTCTCACGCACCGAATTCACTGTCGGTAAGGTCAAAATTTCCGTCGCCAAAAGCTCCTCCTTTCACAATTTCAATTTCCCCAAACATTTGGGTTTGTTGGCAAGTTACCAATTGGCGTTTTAATAATTCCAGTACCGCCAAGAAAGTATTGATAACTTCGCTGCGCGTAATGTCGGCTTCAAACAATTGACTGAAACGAATGCGGTCTTTGATTTTCAAGCGCGTCACTACATCTTTAATTTTATCGGCTACGGTAAATCTGTCAAGTTTTATTGTGGTCTTTTCAATTTTGGCCGCATTTTCACCCACGCGCGCTAAAATCGACGTGAAGGCATTGGTCAGGTCGTCAAAGCTTACACCTTCCAATTTCCAGTCAGTTTTGACTTTCATCACGGCAGGCGCACGGTAGTAACGCCCCACTTCGTCCATGGATTTCAAATCTTCGCTGGCATCTTTGAACAACGCGTATTCTTCCAAACGTTGGCGCAACAGTTCTTCGCTATCCTCTTCTTCCTCTTTTTCTTCTACTGGTTTGGGTAAAATTTGTTTACTTTTAATTTCTACCAAAATTGCGCCAACTTCAATAAACTCACTCGCCAAGTCCAAATCCAAAGTATCCAATTCATTTAAGTACGCCAAATATTGCGAAGTCATGTCACCCAAGCGCACGGTTTTGATATCTAATTTATGGTCACGCACCAATTGCAACAACAAATCAATCGGCCCATCAAAGTCGGCTAAATGCACTTTTACTTCTTCGCTGGCGCGTTGAATGATCCCCATAACAATTTCAGCTTATAGAAACAAATGCCAAAAGTCAAGGAATAACGCACTTAACCAAGTTTGCAGCATACCCAACACGTTGGTAAAATAAATGACAATTACCAAAATCAATAACGCAAAAATGTTGTTTTGGCGCATAAAACGCACGTAACCACTTTGCGGAGCCAAAGCCGCCAACAAATTAAAACCGTCCAAAGGTGCAATTGGTAAAATGTTAAAAGTTGCAAAGACAATGTTAATAACCATCATGTACAAAAACAAATACTGCCATACAGACACGCCCGCCAACAAGACATAAAAGAACGACGCAACAAAAGCTAACAATAAATTGGTAATAATTCCCGCCAAAGATACCCACACGCAACCCAAACGACGATGTTTGAAATTGTTAGGATTTACCGGTACAGGAATTGCCCAACCAAAACCGAACAGCAAAAAGCAAACGGTACCCAAACCGTCCAAATGTTTGGCGGGATTCAATGACAACCTGCCCGCATATTTGGCAGACGGGTCTCCGCACCACAAAGCGACTAAACCATGTGCGACTTCGTGTAAAATCAACGCGGACAAAATGGCTATCAAATAAAACGCCAGCAAAGCCAAGGTTTGATAAAAGTCATCTCCAGTACGAATTAAGTCTAACATGCTATCTTCGAATACGCTCCTACACCGTTCATGTTGGGTTTATATTTTTGAATTTCGCCCCACAAATTGCCAATTTTATTCGGTAATTCACTTTCCAATTCGGCTTTCTTTTCTGGGGTAATTGTATCTTTATTTAATTCGGTCAAATCATTTTGTACAGCCGTCATTTTATCGCGAACCGCTTTCAAATCGTTGGCATCCATGGTATTACCTTCACCAACCAATAATTTTTCCAATTCAGCATCGCTGGTTTTGGTCTTGTCGTTGACTTCGTCCAAAATTTTGCCCAAAGAATCTTGAACTGCATCACCAATTTGTGGAACGTCCAACACGCTGTTAATCATATCAACAACATCTTCTTGGTTCAATTCAGAAACCGAGTTAATGAAGTCTTTGGCAATATCTTCCGGCGAACTGTTTTGAATTTTATCAATCAAGTCGCCCAGCTTTGAGTTGTTAATAATGTTCGCAACATTGACAATATTGTGTAAAGTATCTTTCCATTGTTGTTTACCACTGTCCAACATATCAATCAACATTTGGACATAGTCGCCTTCATCGCTGGATTTCATAGTTGCCAATTTACTCTTAACGAAATCTTTAACTGGGGGGAAGTCTTCAATCAAACGATACAAAGCATCAACCAAATTGTCGATTTTCTGGTATTTAATTTCGTCGTATGCTTTGCCTGCAAATTCTGTATCCTTGTGCGCGGTATAATAATCTTGACTGATTACCAAATCCGCCATGTAGCCTAACACGGCTTCCATTTGTAAGCGCGAATCGCTGTAACCTTTGCCGCGTAAAGCTTCTTTCTTAGCTTCAATATCATCAAGTGCGGTCACATAGTTACGTAAGACGTGCGCCACATCAACAATATCCTTACCCAACTTCGGCCAGTTACCTTCGACAGCAACCCCCTCTGCATTTTGATGGTTTAACGCATTTTTACCAACAAACATCGGAATCAAATCAATAACCAATTTTTTCAAATCGGCATCATTATCAAACATATTGTCCATGGCTTTACTGTACAATAACAAGTTATCCAAATCTTCCAAGCCAACCATTTCAACGGTCGCTAAATGAACCAAACGGTCACCCAAGACGTAAATCAAATATTCGCCACGGTCATAATTGCCATAGGTATTATCCAATTTAGCTGTGCTTAAATCAAAGTATTCCCTTGCGCCCAAGTTATCTTGTGCCAAAATTTCCGCCACGGTTTTGGACGGCAAACCATCGTAAGTTACTTTATAAATATTCAATTTTTCCACGAAATCAACCGCGTTTAACAAATCTTGACGAATTAAGTTCAAGCCCTTACCACCAATGTATTTGACCGCAGCTTGTAAACCAGCCGCATATTTGGTATAGTTGGTTTCTTCGGCGGTTAAGGTTTGACCGACGTCACGTTGAGTTGTACCGTTTTTCACCAACACGCCATAGATACTGTTGACGTAAACATCATCGGTACCTTCAACCAAAGTTAAATCGTCATTAAATGGTGTCGCGAAAATTTTATCCATGTCGCGCATCAAATTATTCGCCACAGACAAAATTTGCAAATCAAAAGTTTTGTTAATGAAATCACGTAATACCGTGTAATCTTGCGTCGTTAAATTGGTTAAATCAAGACGACCATTTTGAGTTGCGGCTTGCATTTTTTCCAAAACTTTCATCACGTTTTGCGCATCAACAACTAATTCAAGACCACTGTTCAAATCATGTACCAAACTAATATCCTGTCCGTTTTCGATACGTACTGTTAATTGGTACTCAAAAGCTTTGGCAGAGAAAAACTCAATGCCACTGTATTTCATGAACGCGTTATAACCTTTTAATGGCGCATCAACTTTTTGCAAAATATTTTCGATGTCAATTTGAGTAGAATTGTTGTCACGTCCAGTCGATTGTGTTTGAATAGTCGATTGGTTTTGTGTGTGTTGGGCTTGGTATTCGGCGGCGTGGTTGACTACCCCCAATAAACCATTGACAGGGAACAAGAAAACAACAAACAAAACAATTCCTTGTACCGCACCAATTAAAGCACCCCAGCCCGCGTACTTTTTAATTTTCTTGCCGTCCTTAGTACGTTTAGGCGCGGAAAAATGCGCAATAACTGCATAAATAATCCAACCAACAAATTTAATCAAGAAATACAAAGCATAAAAAACCGCGATGTTCAAAACTGCTAAAACAATACCTAACGCGTAATCTTGAATGTAATCTTGGAACGGCACAACATAGTCGCCCGCATTTTGTTGTAAGTATTTAAAAACTTTATCACTGGCACGGTCAACATATTCTTGTGGAGTACTGCCGAAAATTTGTACGTTACTATGCAAAGCACCATTTACAATCACTGGCGTTAAAAAGAACGCAATCAACAGCATACCGACAAACAATAATAAGCGCAAGCTGGCACGTTTGACCCCACGACACAAACCAAACAATGCACCGATAATTAAAAAGACCAAAAATATCGTTAACATTCCTAACGATACAAACGGTACAATTTTATCCAAGATTGTTGTATCCATTACTGATATTATACACATAATCGACTACGTTTTGCAACAATTTATGAATTTGGACGTGTGCGAAAAAATCCTGAACTTGTCGCAATTTGTCAGAACCCAAACAATCACGAAACTAAAAAAAGACGCCGTAGCGTCTTGTTTTGGCGGAGAGATTGTAACCTAAATCGAACACCTCGTTATTAATTTTACTACAACTATAATGTTTTTTCGTTATTCAAATTTTTATAAATACAATTTTTTCCGAGATTATCATTTATCATTGTTAGTTTTTTTACAAGATTGTCGTCATTACGAGCTCTAACTTCTTCCAAGATTAAAGATTGTTCGTTTGTTACAAAACAATGATTAACCGCACCATTTGGTGTTACAAATAAGTCCATATTCTTTGCACAAGTTTCACTAACATCATTAGAAATTTTAGCTGCTTCACAAGATGTCCTTGTTATTATAACATTATCACTCATGACTACCTTTCTGAGTTCTTGTGCGTTTTCTTTTAACCCAAGTTGTTCTAGCATGCTCTTAATTTCATGCATTGGTACAATTTTATCTTTATCATTCGCTAATTCATCAAATTGTCTATAAAGCAATGGTTCGCCACCTGTTATACTAATGCTTTTCCAATTAAAGTTATTTTTACAAACAGTAAATAGATATACATAATCATCTAATGTTAGGGTTGTCTTAATTTTATTATTCAAACCTTCGTGATTGCAAAAACGCAATCATAATTACATGATTGCATTAAGAGAAAACGAAGTTCTTTATTTTTCATTTCCATTTGTTATTTCCTTGCTTCTTAAATTTTCCCATTTTTTTATAAATCGTAATCGATTAGGAGTTGGTTCCAATTGCTTGAATTCTTCAAAAGTAAACCATTTTAAATCATTGCTTTCTTCTGAAATCACAAATTCTTTTTGTGGTGTTGTAAACATAAAGTAAATATCGTAGTGTTTATGTGCTGGTTCCTTTTTCTTTTCGTTGGATGGAATATCATTAACTGCTACATCCACAATATAGGAGCCATTTACACGCAATGGTTTAAAATTCTTAATTCCACTTTCTTCAAAAGTTTCTCGCATCGCAACACGCATAGTATTTTCATCCCCATCACTGTGCCCACCAAATTGTAACCATTTATTCAATGCTTTATGATGAGTCAATAAAATTTGAGACAAATCCTCACTCAATAGAAAGCCCGATCCATTAATATGTCCGACCAAATTCGAACGCGAAAATAAATTTTTATTTGATTTAATAAAGTCTTTAGTTAACTGTAAATTTTTTGCTTCCGTAATATCAAAAGGTTGATAGTGATTTAATTCTTCAATCAGGTTAAACCGAAATTTTTCCATAAAACAATTTACTCCTTTTGATTATTCTAAAAATCCTACCGATAGACTATAGCATTTTTAATACAAGTCAATCAATCATACATAGTTCATATCAGACAATACTGATCAAAACATCATCATATATAGTTAGGTTCTGTTTGGCGGAGAGTCTGGGGTTCGAACCCAGGCCACCTGTTACAGTGCTACTCCCTTAGCAGGGGAGCCCCTTAACCACTTGGGTAACTCTCCAAATAACAAAACCAGTCTAGGTGGTAAATCTGGTTTTGTCAAGTTTTGTTCGTCTAAATTATTTCTGCGTAATCATGCTCGGGTTGAAATGTGGGTCAGACGGAATACCCATCAAATCGCAAATCGTGGCCGCCAAATTGGTCAAACCGTAAGTGCCAGCTTCTGTGTTCGCCATTTCAAATTCAGGCGAAGCAAACGGACAGATAGCAATCGGCACCAAGTTATTGGTATGCGAAGTTTTAACTTTGCCGTTTTCGTCGGTCATTTCTTCCGCGTTACCGTGGTCGGCAGTAATGATTAAGTTGACTTTATTTTTTTGACAAACGTTGTACAAGCGACCAACACATTCGTCCACAGTTTGGCACGCAATCACGGCGGCGTCAAATTCGCCACAATGCCCCACCATGTCGGGGTTAGGCAAATTGCATTTCAAGAAATCATAATCACCGCTTTCAATGTTTTCAATCAACTTGTCGGTAATTTCAATCGCTTTCATTTTGGGCGCTTTATTGTAAAGGTTATTCAATTTGTCACTGGGAATTTCTAACCAAGTTTCTAATTGCGGGTCGATAGGTGCGCTTTTATTACCGTTGAAGAAATAGGTCATGTGTCCGAACTTAACGGTTTCGGTCACAGTGTATTGGCGCGCGCCGTGTTCACATAACCAAGCGGTTAAAGTGTGGTTAATTACTGGTGGTTCGCAAAGGTAATTTTTTGGCAAATTCATTTCTGCGTCATATTGCAAAATACCCGCGAAGTAGCAATCTTTAATCAAGGCGCGTTGTTCGGCTGAGATAAAATCGCCATTATCAAACATGCGCGCAGTTTCAACCGCACGGTCGCCGCGATAGTTCAACAGTAAAATTGCTTCCCCGTTTTTAATCAAATTGTCAGGGTCAATAATTGCAGGTGGTACTTGTTCATCGGACAATGTAGGGTTGGCTTGATAAAAGTCATTTAAGTACGCGCGCCAATCGGTTACAATGGGTGCTTTACCCTGTACACAAACTTCAAACGCTTTGGTCAACATTTCGGTTTGAGCTTGGTAACGATCCATAAAGATTTGACCACGACCACCAATCACTGTCAAGTGTGGCACTTGTGCCAAAAAATCGGCAGCCGAACGCGGGCTGACATCGCGACCATCGGTAATCGCAATCACACTGTACGGTAAGTTTTGTTGTTCGCATTGCTTGATTACTTTGAACAAATGTTCGATGTTACTATGCACGCGACCATTACTGCACAAAATGATAATGTTTAATTTAGGATATGTACTGATTTTTTGCCAAACTGCCGATTCAAAAATTTTGCCAGTTGCAAAAGCATCATTCAACAAAGACAAGCCTTGCTTAATCGTCACACCCGCACCCATTGCGTTGTGTCCGACTTCACTGTTACCCGCATCTTTCGCACTGTCAAGCCCGACTTCGTGTCCACTGGCTTTAATTAAAGTGGTTAAGTGTTGGTTGCGGGCTTTGGTTAAATTCGGCATACCCGCCGCAACTACCGCGTTACCTTGTTCGCGTGGGCTGTAACCCAAACCGTCCATTACACATAAAACTGTACGCTTAAAATTATTTTTGTTGGTCATAATTAATCACTCCATAAAATGAATCAATGTTTAAGGACGAACCCACAAAGAAGATACCGTCCAATTCGGGCAAAGCCATATAACTTTTAACGTTGGCTGGCGTAATTTGTCCACCGTACAAAATCGGTAAACTGGCGTCCAACGGATTATTTTTCAATTCCACCAAACATTTACGAATATGCTTAGTGACCATATCAATATAATCTGGTTTGGGTAAAATACCACGTTGTACCACCCAAATCGGACGATAGCAGACCACTAAACTGTCAATATTTGGTACGCCTAACAAAGCACTTTGTAATTGGCGTTTAACCACATCAAAGGTCAAATTGTTTTGGTTTTCTGACCAAGTTTCACCCACACACAAAACTGGCGTAATGCCATATTTTTGTAACAATTTAATTTTTTTATTAACGGCTTCGTCGGTTTCAAAATTTTGACGCCAAGTACCATCACCCACAATACAGTATTTTACGCCGTATTCTTTTAACAGTTGAACACTAAGTTCGCCCATACGTCCGCCGAATTCAATTTCGCTGACGTCTTGTGCGCCCAATTGTAAGGGCTTCGGCATTTTTAAGCGCGCAATTTCATAGTAGCACGCCGCTGGTGCCAAAACGACTTCGGTCTTGTTTTTTAATTCCAAGCCACGTTTGTAAACTTCTTGGAAAAACTCCAAAACTTCTTTGGGTGTCTTGTTAGACTTCCAGCAAGCAAAAAAGATTGGTCTTCGCATTTTATTTTTCTCCTTTTTTCTTTAAGCACGCAATGCCTGGCAAAGTCGTGCCTTCGACAAATTCTAAAGCCGCACCGCCCCCAGTGGACACGTGCGTGAATTTGAAATTTTTAACTGCGGCCGCAGTATCACCACCACCAACCACACTGACCGCGCGACTGTTAGCCACTAATTCGGCAACCGCGCGAGTACCGTTACCGTTTTGCGGGTCCACATCAAATTGACCTAATGGACCATTCCAAAAAATGGTTGCACTGTTTTGAATAATCGGACGCCAAGTTTCTACCGTCGTCATGGAAATATCCAAACCTTGGTCGGGTGCAATCAAAATTTTGGCACGACGTTTCACACCATCATCTTGCCAATCTTGCGCGATGCGACCACCCACCAAAAGATAGTCCGCGCGTTCCGCCAACTTTCGCGCCAAAGGCAACTTGTCCGCCACTTTTTTTCCGCCAATGATGACAGTAAACGGACGTTTAGGATTGTGAGTAATTTGACTGAGTTGTTCAATTTCGCGTGCCATTAGCAAGCCCGCATAACTGGGTAAGTAATTAGCCACCCCCACAGTGCTGGCGTGTGCGCGGTGTGCAGCACCAAAAGCATCGTTAACAAAGATTTCTCCCAAGTGTGATAACTGCTCAGCAAAGTTCGCGTCGTTTGCGGTTTCTTCGGATTGGAAGCGCGTATTTTCTAATAAGAGCACACTACCATTCGGCATATTCGCCGCTTGTTCTTCGATGGCTTGACCAACGGTCGCGGGTGCAAATTGAACGACAATCCCGGGCAGTAATGTTTGCAAATGTTCGTAAACTGGACGCAAAGAGTACTTAGCGTCGGGCTTACCTTCCGGACGACCAAAGTGACTGCATAAAACAACTTTGGCACCGCGTTCCAACAAATAGCGCACGGTTGGTAAACTGTCGACCATGCGTTTATCGTCGCTGATTTTTCCGTCCGCGGTCATCGGGACATTGTAATCAACACGCATTAACACGCGTGTACCTGTTTTAATTGGCGCGTCCCCCACACCGGCAACCTGTATTTTCTTCATCGTTATTTATTATATACGCAAACCTCCAACTTGCCAAATAAATTGGTTAGGACTTTCGGCGGTTGGCTTGCAATTTATAAACAATCCGTGCTACCCAAGAGCTGGGTAATAGCGCCATAGCAAAACGCGCCAACCGGACACCCAAGGTTGGCACAATGTAAAAGCGGTTCAAATGTTCAATCGTATAGCGCGCAACTTTGGCACTGTCTACGCCGTTAAAATTAAACTTCACATTGGCGGTCTTGGCAAAGTTGGTATCCACCGGTCCCGGGCAAAGTACACTGATTTTGACTTTGGATTTTTCACGACGCAATTCTTCACGGATTGCTTCGCTTAAACGTACAACATAATTTTTAGTGGCATAGTAAGTCGCCATCAAAGGTCCTGGCATAAAACCTGCAATCGAACCCACGTTCAAGATGTGACCACTGTTACGAGCTTTCATATTCACTAAATATAACTTGGTTAAAATGTGCAACGCAGTCACGTTGGTATTAATCATGGCTAAGTCTTTTTCCAACGAAGTTTGGGTAAACACCCCACTATCGCCGAAGCCCGCATTGTTAATCAATAAGTCCACATCAGGGTGCATGGCGTGCAATTGCTGACAATGTTCTGCCACGCTTAAATCAAGACTGACCGTAGTCACATTGTGATTAGGATATGCGGTCATAATCATTTGTTGCAATTCCAACAACCGTCCTTGGTCACGCGCCACCAAAACCATTTGGTCGTATTTTTCTGCCAACAATTTTGCCATTTCGCGTCCCATACCAGACGAAGCACCAGTAATTAAAACTTTCATGTTTTTATATTGCCACAACTGCGCATTCTTGTCGATAAAAAAATATGTAAATAACACTTGACATAGTGTTTAACTATACATATAATTACGATGTAAAGTTTACTTTACATAAAGGAGGAAAAATGAATAAAGCAGAAATTTTGCAAAAAGCACAAAACCAAAAAGCCGTTGTTGGCGAAATGGAAAAAGAAAAGTTGGGCAAAGGCGCCATCATTTCTTTGGTCGTAGCAGCAGTTGTCGCGATTGCATTTACCATTGTGGAAGGTGTCTTCGGACATTTCACCGCAATTTATGCCATTGCTACAATCTGTTTTGTATGGGCGGGTACCTTTTATATCTTGCAATACTTTTACGCAAAACGTCCATGGCAAGTTTTGATTGGTTCAGTTTTGGAATATTTGGCAGCCATTTTCTTCATTGTGCGTTACATTCTTGCTTTGACTGGCATCTGGTGGTAACACATGAAGTCCTTGGAACTGAATAACCGTTTGAAAGAACGGCGCACAGAAAAAGGTCTATCACAAGAGGAATTGGCTAAACTAATTGGCACTACACGCCAAACCATTATATCCATTGAAAAGAAACAGTTTAACCCGACCACCAAATTAGCGATTTTACTCAGCGTCGCGTTAGATTGTAAAGTTGAAGACCTATTTTATTTGGAGTAATAAAAAAACACGGGATTTCGCCCGTGTTTTTTGATTAATACTGATTAACTCGAAATTACATTTGAGTAGCAACTTGAACACCAACACCCATTGAAGAGCATACAGTGATGCGTTTCAAATAAATACCTTTCGCAGCAGCAGGTTTAGCTTTAACAATTGCGTCCAACAAGACAGCATAGTTTTCCGCCAATTTTTTAGTGCCGAAAGACATTTTACCCAAAATACAGTGAACGATGTTAGCTTTATCCAAACGGTATTCAACTTTACCGCCCTTGGCATCAGCAACAGCTTTTTTTACGTCCATGGTAACGGTACCACTCTTCGGGTTTGGCATTAAGCCTTTTGGACCCAAAATTTTTGCGATACGACCAACCATACCCATCATATCTGGGGTGGTAATACAGACGTCAAAGCCTAACCAACCGCCGTTAATTTTGGCAATCATATCTTCGGCGCCAACGAAATCAGCACCAGCTTTTTCAGCTTCAACCGCTTTATCACCTTTGGCTAAAACCAAGATTTTTTGGCTGCGACCTGTACCATGTGGCAAAACCACGGTACCACGGACTTGTTGGTCCGCTTGTTTACCATCAACGCCCAAGTTAATGTGAACTTCGATGGTTTCGTCAAATTTGACACGTTTGGTTTTAGCAACCAAGTCCAACGCTTCGTTAATTGGCAAAGCGTGTACGTCTTTGATTTCTTCCAAAACTTTGTTGTAACTCTTACTGTGTTTCATCGATTATTCCTCCACGGTCACGCCCATGCTGCGTGCGCTACCTTTAACCAAGCGTTCTGCCGCTTCCATTGAAGCAACATTCAAATCAGGCATTTTTTGTTCTGCGATTTTACGAACTTGTTCTTTGGTTAATTTGCCGACTTTTTCAGTGTTTGGACGTTTGCTGCCGCTTTGTAAGCCCAATGCTTGTTTAATCAAGACTGCGGCCGGCGGAGTTTTCAAGACAAAGTCAAACGAACGGTCGCCATAAATTGTAACGACAACTGGAATGACCAAGCCTTTGTCCTTAGCTGTGGCATCGTTAAATTGTTTAACGAAGCCTGGTAAGTTAATACCGTGTGGACCCAAAATGGTACCCACGGGTGGAGCCGGAGTTGCAGCACCGGCTTGCAATTGTAACTTGACAACTGCCTTAATTGGTTTGTCTGCCATTTTTTAATTTTCCTTTTAAGCGGTACCAACGACTGCGTAACTTTGTTACACATCTCCCGCGTTAATGAAGATAATATACCGCAACTGTTAATATTTGTAAAGGGCTTTACACAAAATAAAAACAATGCGCAACAAAAAAGTTTGGTTATTCGGTTTAATTTTATGTTTAACGGTCAGTTTCTGCGGGGCTTGGTCAGTTAACCCTGGTACACCCACTGCCCTGACCATTAACTTCGGCACAGAACAAGTCGTGCTGACCGAAAAAATTTTACAAGGCGGTTGGTACAACTATGATACATGGCAAAACACCACTATGGGTAAAAGTTTGTTTTCCCGTGCCACAACCATGACAGAAGCCGACAGTTTTGCGGGCGTGTTTCCCGACATTGTCCAATACCTTGACCGCGTTGCGTCCAAATTTGAGGTCGCACCCTTTAACGGACAAATTGATTTTCACCCGCACCAAACCCCACGTTTTTCTGTACGCGGACAAAAAGCTGGTCGCGTGATTGACCGCGAACAATTATATACTGACATTGTCAACGCGCTTAAAGGCAACCAATATCCCGTGGTCAATGTTAATTACAAAACGGTCGAACCCTTACCGCCCGCACAAATTCTCGGTGCAATTAAACAACGCAGTCGTTTCAGTACAGACTGTACCATTAACCCAGACCGTGAAAACAACATCGCATTAGCGTTAGGCAAATTTAATGGACTGCGCGTTAATCCAGGGGAACAAGTATCCTTCAACAAAGTAGTTGGTCGCCGTTCAACAACCACGGGTTTTCGCGAAGCCAAAATTATCGTTAATGGCGAATATGTAGACGGTGTCGGCGGTGGCGTATGCCAAGTTAGTACCACCATTTTTAATGCGGTGGTACAAGCGGGTTTACAGATTACCGAATCACACCACCACAGTCTGCGTTCATCATATGTACCATTGGGCGAAGATGCGATGGTTTCGGGTGCCGCAGATTTGCGTTTTATCAACAACACGGGCGCACCCGTCTATTTTGAAACCAGTTTTCACGACCACCGCTTAACCGTAGCAATTTACGGTCGTGACAAAGGACCGAACATTACCTACCGTTTGGATACCGCGGTAACCAAAACCTTGGAACCCAAAAACAAATGGGTGGAAGATTTGCCCGCCATTGTGATTAAGGATTATCAAGCTCACCCCGAACATTACGACAAAGTTTTGGTTAAAAGTGGTTACCAAGGTCACGTCGTAGATACCTACATTGAAACTTATCAAGGTAGTAAACGTTTATCACGCAAATTATTACGTCACAACACTTACCAAGCAGTACCGCACCGTTACACCTTACGCAAACGCGAAGAACAACCAACAACCACGCCCGACCCAGAAATTTTATAAACTGGGAATAGGTTGTTGCGGATAATATTTTTTTAACTGTTTTTGATAAGCCAACCAATGTTTAATCAGGTCACTCGGGTTGCCCACATGTAAACGTTTTTGCATTTGCATGAGTTCAACCATGCGTGCATAACTTGGCACTTGGTCGTCCATGTTAATTTTCCACGGCGCACCGCAAATTGCACGTCCCACCATAACACCGTCGGCATGAGTTTGGCTTAGACACTTTTCCATGCTGGCACGGTCACGCACATCGCCATTGGCAATCACGGGAATATTGACTGCCGCTTTAACTTCCGCAATTGCGTCATAGTCCGCTGTGCCACGGTAACCGTCCACACCTAAACGACCATGTACAATCAAACGGTCCACGCCCACACGTTCGCACATTTGCGCAAATTCAACTGCAATGTTTTTATCCCAACCCAAGCGCATTTTCACGCTTAACGCTTGCCCACTTTGTTTAGTGGCGACACGACATAGTTCAATTAAATGACGTGCATCGTCCACGTGACGCATTAAATCACACCCGCAATGGTTCTTAATAATTTTGGGTGCGGGACAGCCCATGTTCAAATTAACTTCGGCGTAGTCCTTTAATAAGCCCGAATTAATTACAGTCACAAAGTCCCCGGATTCACGACAAAACAATTGCACTACTTGACGCACACCAACTTTTTCCACCGGCTTTAACATCGCAATGGTTTTCGCGTTATCGCGCACTAAGGCGGTCGCGTTAATCATTTCAGTCCAAACTTCACGCGCGCCACATTCTGCTAAAACTTCGCGCATGCCATAATCCGTCCAGCCAGCTAACGGTGCCGAAATAATTTTAATGGGCGGATTGGATTTGTTCATCATGATAAGATACCACACTTGCCGCCGCTTTGTCTTGATATTTCCCAAACAGTAACCACGCGCCTAAACCAGCAACAGTCACGCCGCCAACCAACACCCAACCCAGCGCCGTGCTGACTTGCCATGTTTGGGTCGCAACACCACTTTGAAAGCCAATCAAATCTAACAACAGTCCAACAATGAAAGTCACCAATGCATTAGTACATTTCGTGCAAAAAGTTAAAAAGCCTGTCGCCATGGCAGTATTTTCTAACGCGATGTTATCCGCAAACATGCTAATCGGTAATGAATAAATACACCCCACACCCACCGCAATCAGATAGACCACTGTGGCAACTGAGATAAGCAATACGCCAGTCGGTAAAAATATGCGTGCAGTCAACAAACCCGCAAAAACCACTACGCCCCCCAGCACTACCCATAACGCAGTTTGAACGGTACGCTTTTTCCCACAGTGCGCACTTACACGACACCATAACGGTTGCCCACTAATCACCCCCGCGACCAAACAACCTAACACCAAAGAAATTTGCCACGAAGTAAAATGAAAAGTATAGGTAAATACATGCATGCCCAAGGTGGTCAAAAATGCACTGCATGACAGCGCGACCGCATAAGCCAGAATCAAATACACACGGTTACGTTCGTCCAAAATCGCAAAGAATTCTTTTAAGAATGAAACTTTATGTGCGGGTTTGGGCGTATTTACAACACCACTGTGGCGGTAACGAAAAGTACCAAAAATGGTAATCATCGCGGTTAAGATACACAGCGTACTGGTTATCGCAGCAATAACATGGTAGCCACCTGTTGCTGTATGCATAGTGGCGACGGCTTTGGGTTGCAAGACCAGACCCATTAAAATTGATGGCACCAACAAAGCGGCGGATTGGAATACGGTTTTATAACTTTGGATACTGGTGCGTTCGTGGTAAGTTTGGCACATATCAAAACCCAGCGCACTGTACGGTGTTGAGTACACAGTGTTGAAAGTTTCAATTAACAACAGCCCTACCAACAGAACAAAAAATTTGCGTGTTTCACCCCATGCGGGATTGATGTGCCAAATGATTAAATTGATGATTGCTACCATTAAACAACCTACCAACATAAAGGAGTGACGCTTGCCCAGTCGACCGCGGAAGTTGTCCGACATTGCACCAACCAAAGGATCGGTTACCGCGTCCCAAACGGTAGATATGGCAATTGCTAATCCCATTAAAGTGCCTGACAGCCCAAGCACACCAGTGCCAAAAAACATCAAAAAATTATTTAGCGTTTGGTTTACGCTGCCATACCCAAACGCTCCCACGCCATAAAGTAACTTGTCCGTACGGGAAACTTTCATCTTTATTATTTGTATTTGCTAAAATTTGAATTTAGCAGCATACTATCTATGAAACATGGGGAAAAATGTAACGGGTGACAAACCCAAGTTTGATTTGATTACGGCTTCCAAAACCAAAAAGTACAAAATCATTTTTGGGATTATTTTGGGGCTGGGTATTTTATTGCTGATTGGCGGTTTTGTTTTGCGCGGAACCTTGACTTCGGCGGTAACCCCGAACTCACTCACAATTGAACATTTATCAAATTTGGACGGCGCCGCGCCAACCAATTATAAATGTATCATTTCGCAAGATGAATCTTTCGTACTTTCTACCAGTACCCCGCCAGACCGTGCTTTGGTTAACCCGATTACTTTTGACTTAGATAACGATGCCAAAATGTTTGCGGAAATTCGCGAAAAGACCAACACGACTACGATTACCCAAAACCGCTACCAAGGTATGTTTTGGATTCACATTCGCGATGATGCGCCACAATTTATTGGTGCAGATCAAACGGACACTAACCGTCCCAAAGGCTATTTAACCATTCGTTGCGGTTCACGTGTTTTGCGCATTGAATTAACTTACTACGCCAAATAATTGACATTTTTTGCATATTTAATTTTTTGGTTCATACATATGGGCTATGAAAATCAAAAAAATTTTTAACAAGAAATTTTGGATTGCCGCCAGCATTATTGTCGTGTCTTTGGTCGTAACAATCATTGGCGTTTGCAATTTCAAACGCAGTGACACTTACCAAATGGCGCTGGAAAACATTGCCGAAGCACGCTTTTATTTGAAAACCGCAGGTACGGACAACGCAATTGGCAACGTACAATTGTACAGCGGAATTCGTGAAACAGAATTTAACGCGGACGGTATCGCGACCGCAACAGTGCCTTTTACCATTTTATCCGTAGAACCTGCCAACGACAAAATAGTTTACAACGGTTGCGTAACAACCTTAGTTAAAATCGACGACCAAAAACCAATTACTTTGGTTTTGGAAAAAAACCCTTACGGCAATAACTACGCCGCCGACTTAGAAAACACCGTCGACGCGAACGCCAACGTGTCAATTACTTTTCAAGCTAACGGCGAAACCATTGGCACAGTTAGTTTGGAAAATGTCATGCCCGCGGAAGCCATTACTTGGGAAGCGGCTTTGGAAATTGCATGCCAAGCTTTGGACGGCGTGATTGGTACAGATACACGCATGGAAAGTTCAACCAAAATTTTGTGCGACAGCACAACGGTTAATACTCCATATTGGTTCGTATCCTTTGTAACCGAAACTGGCAATCGTTATTTTGTGGTGGTCAGTCACGACGGCAAAGTCATCGGCACCAGCGAAAAATAAACCGCATTCAAGTATAAAGAAGCCCACACATGTTGGGCTTTTTTAATCAATTGCGTTTGCAAACTTGCTAAAAACACGCGAGTTTGCTATACTACATATGTAGAAATATGGGGTACACCAAAGCAGTCTTTATTAACATGTTTTCCGCGCTGGCCGTGGTTATTTTGTTGGGTGTTGTTTTGAAATTGACTTTGGGTAAAAAGTCTTTGGCGGTACGCCAAATTCCTCTACATATCATTGGCTTTTCTTTGGTGGTCTTTGAAATCGTGAAGCAGGCCGTCTACATTTGTAAGGGGACATGGAACACTTGGTGTTTACCATTACACTTTTGCAGTTTCTTTTTAATTTGGTTTGCGGTAGCTTTGGTTACGCGCGGTCGTTTACGTCAGTTAATGTATTTTTGCAGTTTAACGGGTGGTGTCATTATGACCATTGTTTTGTACTTCTACCCGACTGCTGTTTTACCAGAAGCCTCGAAAAATTTTTGGGACACGTTTGAACACGGTCATTCTTACTTTTTCCACATCAGTGTCGTTGCCTATTGGGTTTGGATGTTAATGTTAAACATTTATCAACCAGAACGCCGACACGTTGTCATGGCGACAGTTTTATACACGGCCTTTTATTTCATTGTCATGGCGGGAGCTTTTATTTTCCAACAAAACTACACCAATGTTTTACGTTCTGACTTGCCGTCCTTTGAACGTTTCCGTTTATATGCGGGACAATTTTTTTATGATGCTGTATTGCTTAGTATTGGCATTGGCGTAGTCGCAGGTATCGGCAGTTTAATGTACTTTGTAACAAACAAACTTAACCAACATTACTATCGACGAAATACTAACACAAAGCAAAAGTAATTATAGTGGTAACCACAAACCGACATAACCAACTAAAATACTAAAAGCAATTAACCAAGTAACCACAAAAATTTTTTCACGCCATAAACCTTTTTGTTTAAATAAAAAGATTAAACCTAAGCCCGCGTTCACACACAAACCACCCAACAATGCACCAAAGCGTAAACCGCCAACCAAATAAAATTCGGTTAAAACCACACTGGCGGCACAATTGGGAATTAAACCCACAATCACAGCTAACAATGGTTGCAACCACAAACTGCCCGATAAAAATTCGGTCATACGGTCTTCGCCAATCCATAAATCAACTAAACAACCAAACAACAAACTAATCACAACAATAAATGCCCAAATTTTCAAACTGTGTAACAATGGGTGTTTCCAATCGAAATGTTTGGTTTCGACATGGTGGTGACAACAACCGTCGTGAATGTTGACAGTTTTAATTACATGGTCGTGTTCGTCTGCGTGTTCGTCATGTTGTTTTTCCGCGGTTGCAGCAACAGTTTTACGACGGAAAATCAAACGATACGTTGCGTTGGCTAAATAGCCGACCACCACCGCAATCACAATCTTGGCAACAATTAACACTAAAATTGACAACCATTTTTGGGGGTGACTGAGTAACAAAGGCAAGGCTTCATCACTGGTCGCAATAAAGACCGACAACAATGCGCCAATCGGAATAATACCTTGCGCAAACAAATCGGCAGCCACAACGGAAAAACCACATTGCGGTACCGAACCAACCAAAGCCGCCAAAGCTGGACTGGCCTTACCGCGAAGTAAGTGGTTATTTTGCAATTTGTGTGCCCACTTAAATTCAATCAATTCAATCAAGAAATATACAGCCAACAAAATTGGCAAAACTTTCAAACTGTCCAGCATAGCTTCTTGAAAAACTTCCCAAAATTCTTCCATAAGTGCCTTATTATAAAATCAAACGCTAAAATGCGCAAGAATTAAAATAACTTTTGTAAACGACAAAATTTGTCAAATAAATTTTGCACAAGTAGTTGTATTGCTGTCATACCTATGATATTATGGGTTTTTATTTGGGAAAAGGAAGGTAAAGGTTATGGCCGAAACTGAAAAGTTTACAAGCATCAGACCAGAATGCAACTTTGACGTTGTCGCATTAAAAGCCGACAAACAGAAACGACGCATCTTGGCCATTGCCAATGGCGAAATTGTTTGCTCGTATCACGATGCGATGCAAGAAGTTAGCAAGTACGAAAATCTGTTACCACAAATGCAAGATGGCTATTTATTTTTAGCCGCAGCAAAGTGTTTAATTATTGATCACTTCCGCAACTGCAACAAAGACGACGCTGGAACAAGTTTATAAAAGATGACCGCTTTGTCGGTCATTTTTTATGTGTAATTTTTGCAAACCAACTTTCAAGCGCAGTTTGATACTTACAGAACAAAGCAAAGCCACCGCCCAATAAAACACAGATTACAATCCATATTGGAATCCCCCACCCACTGAACGGAATCATACCAAAGAAACAAATGGTGCCGAAATACAACGGTTTGGCAATCAACATTGTCAGTAAAAAGAACGAAAACTTCATACGGGTTAAACCCGCAATCATACATAACATATCATCAGGAAAGAATGGTAAAACCTGCATAATTAAAAACAGCAGATTTCCCCGCGTACCCAACAACTTTTGATAATGGTCGGCAGTTGTTTCCCCGACACACCAAATCACCGCTTTACTTCCGCAAGTACGACCAAACCAAAAGCACACAATCGAACCCGCCCAAGTTACCACTAAGGTAATCCAAAAGGTCGGCCAAATACCAAAAATACTAATCGCAGCCAACATAAATAAAAAGCCTGGCAACGGCAATAATACAACATTCAAAAATTGTAAAATCATGTAAACCAAGTACGCCCAAGACCCACTGTCGCGAATTAGGTTTTTTAGCTGTTCCAAACTTTGAAAATCGTCCAATAAACCGCACCAATGTAACACACACAACCCACCAATCATCACAAAGACCAAAATGTGCAATATAAACAAACTGCGCCCCAGCGCCTGTTTACCGACCATTAAACACACAATCGAACCAAAACCAAACCCCAAAACGCAAACGTAACCTGTAATTTGTAAAGCTAAATCGGTTTGCCGAAAATAACAAATTAAAGCCGTCAAAGATAACGCAATTAACACAAATTCAATTGCGATTAAAAAAATGTTTTGAAATTTTGTGCGCACTGCCACTTCTATTATTATGCGCGAATGGTGTGCGATTTTTCCATGGTCGGAGCGGCGGGAATTGAACCCACGACCTCAAGTCCCCCAGACTTGCGCGATACCACTACGCTACGCCCCGTTAAGCCAGTACGGATTGTCACAGGGTATCTGACAACACTGTTGGCAAGATACCACTACGCTACGCCCCGAATGCCTCAATATAACACGCACGCACAAAAACTTCAACCGTTAATATTCGACATTGTACAACGTTAAACCTTTGGCGGGTGCGGTCTTGCCCGCTTTGCGACGGTCGCGTGATTCTAACACTGGTGCAACCTCCCGACCGTCAACCAAAGTCCCCACAATGATGCGAACCATATTATGTAAAAAACCGTTACCACGTACCACGAACCACACTTCGTCGGGACGTGGCGTTTGAATGTCTAAACTGTAAATTGTGCGAATTGGACTTTTGTCACCAATCTCGGCACAAAACGCCGTAAAATCATGCGTACCCACCAAAGCCGCGGCTTGCGTACGCAAATGCGCAATGTCCAACGGTTTGTATAGTTGCCAATAATCAATGTCGCGTGCAGGGTGTCGAGTGGGAGAAATATAACATTTATAAATGTAGGTCTTGGCTTTGGCGTCACTGCGCGCGTTGAACTTGGGCAAAATTTCAGCAGCGGTTACCGCTAAATCGGACGGTAAGTAACTGTTGACGCCCAATAAAAATTGATAGATTTTTACATCTTCACGCGGACACAAACAGGATACGACTTGCCCGACGGCATGCACACCCGCGTCGGTGCGCCCACTGCCCACCACTTTTACTGGCGTAGCAAAATAGCGTGAAATAGCTTTTTCCAATTCGGCTTGCACGGTGCGTTGCCCCTTTTGGGTTTGAAACCCCGCAAATTTCGTTCCCACATACTCACATTGAATTTTCAAATGCACGAACACAGTGTAACACACAAAGTATCAATTTGGTAATTTGTTTCAAGTCGACGTCGATTACTTAATTTCACTTGACAATCATATATGAAAACTTTATATGGTTCTTATGAAAAGAATTTTGTCCAATTTGTTTGCGGAACAGGTAAATAGATTGAACAATTGTTTTACTGAATTAAACAGTTCCGCCAAAAGCGAACCTGTGTTCGGTTATATCCACTTATTAGACCGAGGTAACGCAATTTTTATTACCGATGAACGTAAACCGTATTTAGTTTCAATTGAATTTACTGTGTTTTATAAATTGAAGACGGGCGACCGCGTACAAGCCTGCACCAGTTTCAGTCCAGCTTGCAATAATTATGTCGTCGAACAAATTGTCGAAGTTAATCACGTAGCATACGACGAAGCCCCTGTGGTTAAAGCGGACACAAGTTTTAATCTCGACGGACGCAAAGTCGATTTAGGCACTTCGGTTTTAATACCAGTGGAAGATAATTTGGACATTGCCAACAAAGTTGCCACAATCCAACAAGCTTTACCCGAAAATACTGTACCCGTTTTCTTGTCTTTTGACGGCAGAAAAACCAACTTTAATTTTGAACATAGTTGTTTTACTAAGCCAGATTATACTACGCGTGAAAAGTTAATGGCGTGCTTGCTGACATTCTTTGAATGTAAACAACAAGCCGACATTGGCAAAGATGTTGTGTTAATTATCGACAGTCTGGATAAAATGTTTAACGTGTTTAATGGTTGCATGCAAGCCGCAGGTACCATTGACCCGAACTTGTTTTCGGCAGCGGCAGTCATGGATTTTGAAAACATTGTATGCACCAGTGGCAACTTAAAAGCGGGCGGTTCGTTGACGATAATCGGCTTACACCGCGCTGGCACTACCCCGCAACAACTCCAAATCACCGACCGCCTGCACCAAATTCTCGACCAAGTCATCACGCTGAAATAAAAAAGACGCCCGCAAGCGCCTTTTTATTTTGGCAGGGGTCAAGCAACGTAAAACGAACCTTTAAAAATTTAAATTAATAACAAAGTAAATTACTTTGTTGACTTTTTATTAAACTTAATAGTTTCAAAATAAATTCTATGTTATTCTATTCTAATGAATAAAATTACACTGCGCGATGGAATGCTGGCTATTTATAAAAGTTCGACTGGCGATATCCCGGTTGTGCTGTGCGATGTAAAAAAGGATCAGTATCATATTACTTTTCGTGCGAAGAAACGTAATAGTTACGAGATGTTGCCATCGATATGGACTGGTGATGCGATTACTGATGGTGTTTTTGAAATTGAAAATCCAGAATATCTTGATGATACCAATAATATTGATTGTATTGTTGAGGTTGATGAAAATCGAGAAGCAAAAGAAAATTTAAAAAATTTTTTTGAAGGAAATGTTAGATTTCACGGAAAGCCCTTTGTTCTCGATGATGACCAATTAACAGCAGTCCTGAGTGACCAAAACACACTGGTTACTGCACGCGCTGGATCAGGTAAAACACGCGTACTAGTTGCTAAACTAATTCATTTATTTGAACAACAAAATTTAAGCGAAAGTAACGTACTTGCATTTTGTTTTAATCGTGATGCCAGCGAAGAGATTAGCAACCGTTTAAACAATCAGTGTTTGATTAACGGAGTTCGTAAATACCAGCAATATAATGTTGCTCATACTTTCCACTCTTTTTCTTGTCAAGCGGTCAAAACTGGTTATCAAATTTTGGAAAATCGTAAACCATTATTGAAATTAATTATCAATGAATTACGCGATACTAATCGAGATTTTGCCAATAATGTTTACCAATTTTTTCGTAAAGATACTTTACGCATTAACCGTCAGAATTTTCACAATGAAGAGAGTTTTTATAAATTTATTAGAAATAGTGAATATACTACCTTAAATGGCGAAAAAGTTAAATCTCTGGGCGAAAAGTATATTGCTGACTATTTGTTTGAACATGGTATAAATTACATTTATGAAAAAAGTTTTTGGCCGTATAAAATTTCTTTTGATAACTCAAGATTAAAAGACGGTGAAAGAAAACGTTATCAAGCATTAACTGAAAACAAGAAAGAAACCAAACCAGATTTTTATCTTACCGATTATAATTTAATTTGGGAACATTGGGCTTTGACGGGTAACGAAAGCGAACAAGAAAAAATTAATTTTGAAAACTTAGTTGGTAGTTACGAAGAATATTTAGAAAATAAAAATTGGAAGCAAGAATTTTGGAGTGATTGGCGCAAACAACTTGCTGATACGAACAAATACAATGTCGCAATCAAAAAAGTTAAACAAATTATCGAAACGACTTCAAAACAGTTTAATTTACTAACAAGAGAAAATGTTGAAAAGCAAATTGAAATTTTGTTGGATAGTTACAATATCCGTCATGAAAAATTACCTAACGATGTTTTGGTTAAAAAAGTTTGGGAAAAATGTATTGATGGTTTTACGATTTTAATCGACCAATTTATTAACAAATTAGAACAAAATTATTTCGACGACATTAATAAATTCATTAGTGAAGCCAAACAAATTAAAGACGAGAAAACTTTAATTTATTATCGCTTGGGTTTTTTAGTGTATCAAAAATACACTGCAATCTTGGCGAATAATAACAATAGCGGAAAGTATGCCTTATTCAATGATTATAAATATGATTTTAACCAAGTTATTTACGAATGCAGTAAACTTATTGCCAATGGCGAATTAGATGAACAGATAAAAGAATTAAAATGGTTACTGATTGATGAATACCAAGATTTCAGCCGTTTGTTTGATTATTTAATCAATTCAATTATTAGTCGTAATCAGAAAATTAAAGTATTTTGTGTCGGCGATGACTGGCAAGCAATCAATCGTTTTGCTGGCTCAGATTTAAAATATTTTAAAAATTTTGCTAACCGCTACACTGATGCAAAATTATTGGATATAAAAACTAATTATCGTAGTGAAGAACACATTGTGCGTTTTGCTAATAATTTTATGAACCGTTGCGGAATTTATGGCAGTAGACAAAACAGTCTTATTCACTCACGTGGAATTGCACAAGAAGAAGATATAAACCATGTTAGTGTTTGGGATTATGGGCAAGAAAGTATTTTCTTAAAGGCATTTGAAGACAATGAACGAAACCGGGTTGAACTTGCGCAGTATTTGAAAGTATGTCAAAAAATCATAAAAGAAAACTTAAATAGCAAAATTATGATTTTAAGCCGTAGTAACCAAATTTTGTTTAAGGAACTAGACGAATTTAATCTTGCCTTAAAAAATGTCTGTTCTAGTTTTATGACTGCGGAAGATTATCAAAACAATGTTTCAATCAAGACGGTTCACCGTGCCAAAGGTGAAGAAGCTGACACTGTAATCATATTAAATGTAAACGAAAGTGCATTCCCCGTTTTCAATCAAAATAATGAATTATTCGAAGTGTTTGGTCAAACTGCTATTGATGCAGTCGAGGACGAAGAAAAACTTTATTATGTTGCCTTAACGCGTGCAAAACGCAATCTGTATATACTTTACAATGGAACAAAAAAATCGCCATACATTTTGTAATCTTTTGTGTGTTTGGGATTCTAGCGTGCCTTTATAATATAACAAGACCACCTTTTTTTGAAAAACAGCAAAGATATAACTTTCTTTTGCTAGAATACGAGTATATATTTATATTTAAGAAATAACAAAGGAGGTTTGATGTTAAATTTTTTATATCGACTATTATTAACCTTTAATGCGACATCTTGGGTAATAGTTTTATTTATCGTAAAAACAGAATTAACAATATGGCATATTCCTAATATAGTATTTATTTTAATATTGCTAATAATCACAATTCTTACATCATTAATTGCATTGGTTCTAGTAAGATTTTTTCCAGATGATAATCTTAGTTCGTGTACAGAGGTTGAATATGCTAATAGTTCTTTTATACCAACCTATTTAGGATATTTTTTTGTAGGACTGAGTTTGGAAAATACGACACAACTTTTAATTATATATATAATAATATTTATATTTACTCAGTTATCTCAAACTCAATATTTTAATCCAATTTATTTATTATTCGCTTATCAATTTTATCATGTTAAATCCTCTAAAGGAACTAGATTGTTTGTTATAACTAGGCGTAAAATACGAAATGCAAGTCAAGAAAGTTTTGATAAATTAAAAAGAATTAATGAAACAACATTTATAGAATTAAGGAGAACAAAATGAACCAATTATTAGCTAAGGTTAAAAACAATAAACAAAATTATAAAGAATCTTTTAAAAAGATAATAGGAAACAAAAATTGTTACAATTTTCCCAATAATATTCAAGCAATTAATTACAATCCAAACACCCTTTTAGAAGATGGCCAATGGTATTTCATTAGCAATTTCTCACAGCAGAATTTTTGTATAAATTTGCTAAAAGAAAATATTGTTGATTCTGTGGATTTTAATACATTAAATAGAGATGAATTTTCCAAA